>RFKI01000078.1 GCA_003694355.1 Bdellovibrio sp. | reverse complement strand
TTCTTTTTGTTTCTCTTGTGGGTAAAGCGGGAACAGGAAAAACTCTTTTGGCTTTGGCAGCGGGCCTTTACAAAACCTTGGATGAAGGGCGTTTTCAACGTCTTTTAGTGAGTCGTCCTATTTTTCCTATGGGACGAGATATAGGTTATTTGCCTGGAGATGTTGAACAAAAGCTCAACCCCTGGATGCAGCCTATTTTTGACAATGTGGAGTTTTTAATGGGGTCTGACAAAAAGGCTGCAGGGCGAGCTCGAGAGTTGTTGAATCAAGGTATGGTGAACATTGAGCCTTTAACTTACATTCGTGGACGAAGTATCCCCAATCAGTTTTTGATTGTGGATGAGGCCCAAAACTTAACACCTCATGAGATTAAAACCATTGTGACACGTGCTGGCCAGGGTACTAAAGTGGTTTTAACAGGGGACTGTTATCAGATTGACAATCCCTATGTGGACTCGGCAAACAGTGGTTTAACCTATTCCGTAGAGCGTTTTAAAGGACACCCTATAGCGGCTCATGTGAGCTTAACCAAAGGAGAGCGCTCTGAATTGGCGGAGCTGGCGGCCAACATTTTGTGAAAACAACACAATCACTCATAATGAGATGGGGCTTGATAAGTTTAAAACGAAAATAACCTTGATTTTTTGGAAATAAGTTACTAAAATAACCCTGTTTTTTTGGATTTATAATACAAAATTAACCCTGTAATTTTGGTATAAATATGTATTTGCCTCGAAATATTGATGCCAAGTTAAAGAAATGGGCTTCTTCCAGGTATAGGAAACCTTTGATTTTGAGAGGAGCTCGACAAGTGGGTAAATCAGCTTCTGTTGCTCAATTGGGGGCCTTATTCCCTTTTTTTTTAGTAGTTGATTTTGAACATCAGGACTTTAAAGCAGTCTTTGAACAGGACCTTGATCCGAAAAGAATCATCAAACAGTTAGAAGTTATTTTAGGACAAAGAATTATTCCTAAGGAAACTCTTCTTTTTTTTGATGAAGTGCAAGAATGCCCTCGAGCTCTTATGAGCCTGAGGTATTTTCAGGAACAACTCCCTGAGCTCCATGTGATTGCTGCTGGCAGTCTCTTGGAGTTTGTTTTGGGCTCACTTTCTTTTCCTGTGGGGCGTGTGGAATATGAGTATCTCTACCCTCTTTCTTTTCAAGAGTTTCTTAAGTGGACGGGGCAAGAAATTTTAGCAGAGAATCTTCCAGAATTTAATGGAGATGTTTTGCCTCATATAGATAATATGGTTGCTCAAAAATTAAATGAGGCTCTGCGGGAGTACTTTATTGTAGGAGGGATGCCTGAGGCGGTTAAGGTCTATGCAGAAACCTCTTCTTTTATTGAAGTTCGTCGCATTCAAGATAATCTGATCCAAAGCTTCCAGGATGATATTCCCAAATATGTTAGAGGAGCTTCCCAGATTAGGAATATTATTAAAGTCTTTAAAAGGCTTGCTGGCTCTTGCTGTCAACAAGTGACTTATTCAAAGCTGTTAGATGATGACAATAAAAGAAATAAACAGTCTGTATTTTTGCTTGAAAAGGCTATGCTGATTCATCTTGTTAGAGCCACTTCACCAAATGGACTTCCTTTAGGAGCGCATTGTAGTGAAAAGGTGTTTAAGCCCCTCTTTTTGGATATTGGTATTGCTCAACGTATAAGTGGGCGTCAGGAAGAACAGATTGTTCAAGCTAACGATTTGGTATCCATGTTTCAGGGACAGTTAGCAGAACAATTTGTGGGCCAACAAATGCTTGCGGAAAAAAAAGGTTGTGAAAATGGAAAGATGTATTACTGGAAACGACATAAAAGAGGATCAACAGCAGAGGTTGATTATATAATGTCTCGTAATGGAGAAATCGTGCCTGTGGAAGTTAAAAGTGGTAAAGCAGGACGTTTAAAAAGTCTTCATCTTCTTATGAGGGAGTATCCTCATATAAAAGTAGGACTTTGCATGCAATCCATTAATCAACCATCTGTTCATGAGAATATTTATTTCTTACCTCTTTATACCAAAGTGTAATGAGGGTTACGTGTTGATAAAAATGCCAGGTGTTGGAGAGGGAAACAAGAGAGTTTGGGGGAACCTTAGGCTACGGTATCTGTTTGTGTATAACCAGGCTTTTTTATGTGAGTACCTGTTCTTCTGTTAAATCGAAATATTCTCGATAAAAAACGTTTCAATTTAACACAGTGACGGGATAATGAGGCAACCAGGTTGTGCCTCATAATACCTGCACCCACCTTTTGTTTCGATTTGGTGCGTCTTAGTGACGATAATTTCGGATCAATGCGAGAATTCCCGACCTTAGTAGAGCCCTTTTATAGACCGTTAAATAAAATTCAAAAACTTCCGAAGAGAAGAGTGCATGATTATATGCCTGCCATGGAGGTTTTATGTACTTGCAGGGGTCTTTGCAAAGTGTTTTCGATGCTCTTTATCAAATGGGAATCATTGATCCTGTATTGGAAATGGATTGGCAAGAGGCTTTGCAAAATATGCCATCCAAATATCCAAAGCTTTTTGAAGTGGTTGAAGTGGTGAATAAAAATCAACCGGATGTTCAAAAGATGATTTTGGAATTAGAGCGCTTTGATACAGAAACACTCAAGTTTTTGGCTATGGAAGTAGCGCGTGAGTATGCTGACTTTCATTTAAGGGAGACTTTACATTGAAGAAAGTTATTGTCTTACTTTCAATGATATTCACAGTGACAGTTCAAGCCGATTGGAAGATTGATTTAAGTCGTCGCATAGAGCAGTTAGGGCCTCATGTGATTATGAACACAAAGCCTGTTAAAAAGGTTCGAGGGGTTTTTGAAGATCTCTTAAATTCCAAGGAGCCAGTGAGAGAGGTGGTGATTTTAAATACCAATAGTGGTTTTATCCCCTCTGTTTTGCGATTAAAAGAGGGAGCCTCTTATCGTTTTCATGTGGTGAATGTATCTAAAAAAGCAAAGAATGTAAGTTTTGTTATGGAAGACTTTTCCGAGTTTCACGGCACTTATTATGGTCAAGTGGTCTCTTTTTATATACACCCTAAAAAAACAGGTGTTTATACTTATCAGTGCCCTGAAACTTCAGCTCAAGGTCGTCTTGTTGTTGTCCCTTCTCGTGAAACACCAGTTCTTTCTCCAGAGGTTCGCTTGCCTGCTTCCAGGGAGTGAACATGGATCAATCTACGAACGATGTTTTTGAAAATGCCATAAAAAACTTTTTATCCCCCATCTATCATCTTTTAACAGATGAGAAGATAACAGAAATTATGATTAATGGTCCTAAGGAAATATGGGTAGAGATTGGCGGAAAGGTTCAAAGAACAGATGCGGAATTTCCAGATGAAGATGCTTTAAGAGCTGCTGTAAATAACATTGCTCAAAGTGTTGGGCGCACTATTAGTGATGAAGAGCCCCGTTTGGATGCCCGTCTTCCTAACGGTTATCGAATTCATGCTGTGATTCCTCCTTGTGCTCGAAAGGGGACCACGGTGGCTATTCGTAAATTTTCAAAGGTGCAGATGACTTTAAAAGACTATGTGCGATTGGGAGCTATTACCATCGATGGAGCTCAGTTTTTGGATTTGTCCATGAAGCTTGGAAAAAATATTTTGGTCAGTGGAGGAACAGGTTCTGGGAAAACCACCTTACTGGGTATTCTTTGTAGTCGCATTCCTCCAGGACAAAGAATTATTGTGATTGAAGACGCTAGTGAGTTGAGTATTGATTATGAGCATGTGGTGTTCTTTGAAACCAAGATGCCAGATGAACATGGTGGAAAGGGAGTGAGTATTCGTGATCTTTTGAAAAGTAGCCTGCGGTTACGTCCTGATCGTATTATTGTGGGAGAAGTGAGAGGAGATGAGGCCCTGGATCTTGTTCAAGCTATGAATACAGGCCATAAAGGGTGTTTGGGAACGGTTCATGCTAACACTCCAGAGGATGCCGTGGTTCGCTTGGAAGCCCTTGCGCAGGGAGCAGAGGGAGGCATTAGTGAAAAAGCTTTAAGATATCAAATTGCATCGGCTATTGATTTAATTGTTCAAGTGTCTCGTTTCTCTGATGGTTCCCGTCGAGTCTCTTCCATTGCTGAAGTGAGGGGCTTTGATCAGGACAATAATTATAATGTAGTACCCATTTATCAAATGAGCCGATTGATTAAGGGACCTGATGGAAAGCTCAAGGGTCAATTAGAACCCACAGGAGAGCTCCCTTCCTTTATGACAGAGATTGAAGATAACCGCATTCCCTTTCCGCGTTCGAAATTTAAAAAGGCCTCCTAAGAGAAAAGAGAGAAAAGCTGTTCGGCTATCATATTGAAGCGCGCTGCACAAGAATAGAACAGGGCTTGGGGCTTCAGCGCTTTTGGCCCCTTCTTCTTTTTAGTATATAAGCTGTGCTTTTTGAAAAGTTTGATGGCGTCAACTCCTACATAAATATTTAATATTATTGAGTTTTTTGTTTTTCGTTCTTTTTGTTGCCTCCATGGAAAGGTTGTTTCAACTGGATCATCAAGCAGTTGTTAAGAGTTTTTAACTTAAAAAGGTTGCCGTTGATTTTATTTGCATATAAAGAGAGGGCGTGTACTTAAGTGGAAAAATTACTCACTCAGTTTTAACTTATCTTCATAATAAAGGGCTTCAGGTTGACGCCCTGCATGATCTTACTGACTTGCCAGCGGAATTTTTAAAAGACCCGTCTTGTTGGCTTGAGGCTGATAAGGTGGAAGAGTTTTTGGACTCTTTAAATCAGAGCTACTCTCATCGTTTGGGAGTTAAAAATCTCTATGAAGAAGTGGGGCATCTCAGTCGAGATTTACATTCCTGGGGTGTTTTAGATGGAGTGCTTTTAATGATGAAAGAGCCGCAGGAAATATTTACTCACCCTCAAAGATTTTTAAGTTACTTTATTTCTCCTTTGCCCTCCGTGGGAGAGTTGGTTCTTTCTGATTCCATGGTGGAGTTTGAACTACCTCTTTCAGAAGATAACTATCCCATGGCTTGTTCCTATTTAAAGGCTGTTTTGGAAGCCCTTCCCACTTTTATGGGGAAAGAAATGGCCCATGTGGAGTGGGAGGGCTGTCAGGTGTGTGTGCGTTGGAACGAAAACCAAAACCCTCTGTTTTTGGAAGGGGGACAGGGTTACAACGTGCAGCCAGAGTTTATGCAGTCGTTGGTTGGCGAGTTGGAAAAAGTTCAAGTGAGTTTGGAAAAGCATAAACGAAAGTTGATGCTTAAAAATAAGGAAATCAAAAGGCTTAAAAGCGAATTGGAGCAAACAAGAGCCGCTGCCTCTGTAATGCCTGATACAGAGTCTCTTCAGCAAAGTGTTTTAAAACTGGAAGATTATTTTGTAAGAGCTCAACAGTTAATCACTTTGCTTACGGGGCAAGGGGAGGTGGACTCTCAAGTGAAAGAGGCCATGGAACGCGTTCAATGGGATGTGGTTCAGGAAAAGTTTCTGGAAGAAGTGAGATACATTTTAGATTATCTGAAGAAACAACAGGCTCTTTGCGAGCCTTTAATAAGGGAGGATGTCCATGGCCTACAGCATTCAGAAACTCCACGCTCGGCAGATTTTAGATAGTCGAGGAAATCCCACTGTTGAGGTGGATTTGTGTTTATCTTCAGGGGCTTGGGGGCGTGCTGCTGTGCCTTCTGGTGCTTCTACGGGAGCCTATGAAGCTTGTGAGCTTCGAGATCAAGACCCTAAGGTTTTTCATGGAAAAGGTGTTTTAAAAGCCGTCTCTCATGTGAACAAGGATATTTTTGAGGCTTTGAAGGATAAGACATTTTCTTCTCAAGAAGCGCTTGATAACTTTTTGATTGAACTGGATGGAACCGAGAACAAATCCCGTTTGGGGGCGAATGCCATTTTGGGAGTTTCTATTGCTTTTGCAAAAGCCCTCTCTGTGGAAAATCAGGTTTGGGTTTTTCAGTTATTTGATCGAGAGTATCGATTGCCTGTACCTCTTATGAATATCCTAAATGGTGGAGCTCATGCTGACAACAATCTCGATGTTCAGGAGTTTATGATCGTTCCTTTTGGATTTATGTCCTATACTCAAGCTTTAAGAGCAGGCAGTGAGATTTTTCATCAATTAAAGAAAATTTTAAATAAAAAAGGTTTATCCACAGCTGTGGGAGATGAAGGAGGGTTTGCGCCTCGTTTGTCCTCTAATAAAGAGGCGTTAGATTTAATCATGGAGTCTATTGAAGAAGCGGGATACCGGCCCGGGAAAGAGGTGTCCATTGCTTTGGATGTGGCAGCCACAGAGCTTTATCATGAAGGCACCTACTCTTGGGAAGGACAAAGATTGTCTTCTAAAGAGTTGTCAGAAGTTTATTCAAGTTGGAGGCAAAGTTATCCCATAGTGAGCTTGGAGGATGGGTTTTCTGAGGATGATTGGGCTGCTTGGTCTTTGTTGACTCAAAAAGAGGGGAAAAACTTACAACTTGTGGGAGATGACCTTTTTGTTACGAATGTGAATCGCTTAAAAAGAGGCATTGAAGAAAAAGCCGCCAATGCTCTTTTGGTTAAAGTCAATCAAATAGGTACAGTTACAGAGACAATTAAAGCTGTTGAATTGGCTCAGTCGGCCCAATTTCATACAGTGATGTCTCATCGTAGTGGGGAAACAGAAGACACGTTTATTGCTGATTTGTCTGTTGGTTTAGGGTCTGAGCAGATTAAAACAGGAAGTTTGTGTCGTGGAGAGCGTATTGCCAAGTACAATCAACTTCTTCGCATCGAAGAGTTTTTGGGTGAGAAAGCTACATTTTGGGGGGCTGAGGCTCTTTTTTCCTAGCCTTTTGTTGAGAAATAGAGAAAGGGTGGTCGGAAGCCATTTCCTTTATTAAAATGAAAATGTGATAGGCCAACTGTTTAAGCCTTTTTTTGTTTTCCTGAATAAGCTGCTTCATCAGCCACTAAAAGTTCTTTTTATCTGCCTTGCTGTTCTTTTCTTCAGCTTAATTATCCAAGGACATCTTTTTCAGCTTTGGCGACTTCATCAAAGTGCTCAGAAGCTTCAGCAGACAATAAAAACCGTTCGTCATCAAACTCACGTTTTAGAAAATAAAGTAAAAAACGCATCGGGTCTTCATTTTATCGAGATGGAAGCTCGAGAAAGGTACGACCTTGTTCGAAAGGGTGACCTTGTTTTTGTGTTCCCAAATGAAGAAGAAAATCAAGGAGGGGATCATGAATAGTGGAAAAGTGATTTGGTATAACGAATTGGAAGGCTATGGGTTTATTGAGCAGCATGATGGTAAACAGATTTATTTTCACTATACCGCCATTAGTAAAGAAGAGTTTACAAAAAATATTAAAGCCGGAAGCAAAGTTTACTATGATATTTTAGACACCTCTCGTGGTCTGGAGGCGACGAACATAAAGTTTATTGAAAGAGCCGCCTAAAATCATCTGGCCTTTTTTAAAAAAATCCAATATAGCTAAAACCTCAAAGCTTTTTGAGGTGGTCATTGAAAAGTCTTTATCTTGTTGATGTCAGCAATATGTTTTTCAGGGCTTATTATGCCATCCCTCATTTAAATACTTCAAAAGGGCTTCCCACAAATGCGCTTTATGGTTTTTTGACCATGACCCTCAAGCTTTTAAAAAAAATCAAGCCAGATTATATTGCTTATTGCTTTGATTTAAAAGAGCCCTCATTTAGAGCGGAAATCTATGAAGACTATAAAGCCAATCGCGAAGAAATGCCCGATGATCTGGTTCCTCAAATGCCTTATATGAGACAGCTTACGGAAAGCTTGGGGATCCCCGTTTTGGAAAAACCTGGCTATGAAGCGGATGACCTCATAGGCACTTTAGTGAAAAAAGGGCGAAGAGCAGGGCTTGAAGTGGTGATTGTCAGTGGAGATAAAGATTTTGCGCAACTGATTGAACCTCATGTTTATCTCTATGACACTATGAGAAATATCAAATATGATGTACAAGGGGTTGTTGAAAAGTGGGGTGTTTATCCCGAACAGATGGTGGATTACTTAGCAATTGTTGGGGACAGTAGCGATAATATTCCAGGGGTTAAGGGGATTGGGCCGAAAGGGGCTCAAAAGCTTTTGGCAGAATTTAAAACTCTGGATGGTATTTATAAAAACCTGGATAAGATCAAGTCAGAAAGCATTCGGCGAAAATTAATAGAGAGCAAGGATAACGCTTACTTGGCTAAAAAACTGGTGACCATTGTTACTGATGTGGACTTGGGAATCAAAATAGAAGACTTGAAAATCAGAAAGGTGGATGAAGAGAAGTTGCGAAGTCTTCTAGAAGAACTTGAATTTGAGAGTTTTTTAAATAAGTTAATTGATAAAAAGTCTTCAACTTCACATTCTCCAAAGAAGAGTCAAAAGCCTTCATCTCAAAGTTCTTCTGACTCTTTTTTTTCTGATTTAAAAGAGGTTTCTTGGAGCCTAGAGGAAATTGAAAAAAACATTTCTTACTATGAGGAAGTATGGTTTGCCCTTAATGAGAGGGGGCTTTGCTTGGGGTACAAAGACCTTGCCATTTATATAGATCCATCTCAGGAATTGGGAGAGGTTTTAGAGAGTAAATTTCTATATTGGAAAGGTTTCGATATTAAATCAGTTTGGCATGCTTTAGAGATTAAAACACCAGAGCCGCCTCTGGTGGATGAAATGCTATCAGCTTATGTGTTAAAAGCAGGAGCTATTAAATCTTTAGAGGAAGTGTATCTTCAATATACGAGGAAGAAGTTACCAGAGTTAACATCCCCTAAGGACATCTTGGAAGCTGAAGAAGAATTATCTTCTGTTTTGGAAAATCAACTTGAAAAAGTGAATGGAGATAAGGTTCTTGAAGAAATGGAGCTGCCTCTGGTTCCTATTCTGTACCACATGGAGCGCAAGGGAATTTGTTTGGATACACAGCTTTTAAAAAAACAAAGTCAAAAGTTAGCAAAAGACATTCGATCTCTTGAAAAGAAAATTTTTAAGGAAGCAGGTCAGAGTTTTAATGTGGCCAGCACCAAGCAATTGGCAGAGGTTTTGTTTGTGCATATGGGGTTGCCTCCAGGGAAAAAAACAAAAACAGGATATTCCACAAGCAGTGACGTGCTTCAAAAACTAGCTCCTCTTTATCCCATTTGTCGTTATGTTTTAGAGTTTCGTGAATTAACAAAACTAAAATCCACTTATGTGGATGCTTTACCTCAGTTAGTGAATCCGAAAACAGGTCGTTTACATACTCAATTTCGACAAGCACTCACGTCCACGGGACGTCTTTCCAGTTTTAATCCGAATTTACAAAATATTCCCATTCGGACAGAAAGAGGCAGAGAAGTGCGTAGAGCTTTTGTGGCTCCTAAAGGCCATCTCCTTCTTTCTGTGGACTACAGTCAAATTGAACTGCGCGTGTTAGCAGAAATTACAGGGGATGAGGGGCTTTGTCAGGCTTTTAAAGAAGAAAAAGATATTCATGCCGCAACGGCTGCTTTGATTTTTGATGTAGATTATGAAGATGTGACTTCAGAACAGAGAACTTCCGCAAAAGCTGTTAACTATGGGATTGCCTATGGGCAAGGGGCCTATGGACTTTCAGAAAGCCTGGGTATTTCCAGAAAGGAAGCTTCTGAAATCATAGAAAACTATTTTCATCGTTTTCCTAAGGTAAAGGCTTATATGGATGACATTGTAAAGGTTGCCAAAAAGCAAGGTTATGTGGAAACTCTTTATGGTCGAAGACGTTATATTGAAGAGCTACAATCTAAAAATAAAAATTTAATTAAGTTTGGAGAGCGTGCAGCCATCAATGCGCCCATTCAGGGTACGGCCAGTGATATTATGAAAAAAGCCATGATAGCCGTTTTTGATGAGGTTTCATCTCCTTTGCTCTTACAAGTTCATGATGAGCTGATTTTTGAATGTCCTGAAGACAAGGTCGAAAAGGAAGCTAAACAGATTAAATCTATTATGGAAAATATTGTTTCTTTTAAAGTGCCATTAAAAGTTAATATTGCTTGGGGGAAAAACTGGGAAGATGCCCATGCCTGAAGCAGGGGACAGTTACTTGGCAACCACAGCTTTATAGAGAAAACTCCCTAAGAGATTTTTATGCTCACAGGCGGCAAAGGATTTTGTGCTTTTTAAAAGATTAAGGAACTCTTTAGCACTGGGAAAGGCACAGGATGAAGAACTCAAATATTCGTAGGCATCTTTTTTCCCAGAAATCACTCCGCCAATGAGGGGTACTACTTTTTTAAAGTATAATTGCACGCCTTTTTTTAGAAGGAGTCCTTGTGGTTCACCGGTTTCCAGAATCATCACGAAACCTTTGGGTTTTGTTACGCGGCTCATTTCCTGGAGGGCTTTAATAGGATCCTCAACGTTTCGGATTCCGTAGGCTACACTAGTGACATCAAAGGTGTTGTCTTCAAATGGAAGGTTGGTCATGTCCGCTGTGAGGAATTGCACATCCATCTGTAATTTTTGAGCTTTTTTATAAGCGGGCTCCAGCATTTCCGGGCAAAAGTCAATTCCTGTGACTTTTCCTGTGGGGCCTACCTTCTTTTTAAACTCAAAGGCCAGGTCCCCTGTTCCTGTGGCACAATCCAAAATATGAGAACCAGGAGCCGCCTGACTCCAGTTTACCAGCATTTTTCTCCATCGTCTGACGAGGCCAAAGGTCATAACATCATTTGTAAGGTCATAGGTTTGGTGAATGGAGCTAAAGAGGTTTTTAATTTTCTCTGGTGAAGGGCCAACAAGGTTCATAGAGGCTCCTGGAGCTGACGTCCTAAAAGAGGTAGAAGTTTTTTAGTTTTTTCCACCAGGTTTTCAAACTCATCAAAGTTAAGGGTTTGATAGCCGTCAGAAAGAGCTTGATCAGGTTGGGGGTGAACTTCCAGCAGAAGGCCGTCGGCGCCTGCGGCTGTGGCCGCTAATGCAACAGGTGTCACTAAAGAGCGTTTTCCTGTTCCATGAGAGGGGTCTGCCAAAATGGGAAAGGGAGAGTTTTGTTTAATAAAAGCAATGGCATTGATATCAAATGTATTACGGGTGGCTGTTTCAAAAGTGCGAATGCCACGTTCACAAAGAATGATTTGAGAGTTGCCAGCTTTGGCAATGTACTCGGCAGCTAGAAGCCATTCTTTAATGGTTCCAGAAAAACTTCTTTTAAGAAGAACAGGCTTGGAAACCTGGCCCAACTCTTTTAACAGCGAGTAGTTATACATGTTTCGGGAGCCCACTTGAAAAACATCCACTACATCCATAAGATCGCCAATTTGCCGAGGGTCTGTGACTTCTGAAAAGAAAGGAAGCTGCACTTCTTGAAGAACTCTTTTGGCTAAATCAAGCCCTTCGGCTTCCAGCCCCTGAAAGCTATCAGGGTGGGTGCGCAGCTTAAACAGGCCCCCTCTTAACATAGCCGCTCCTCGTTGTTTAACGGCTTGAGCGGTTTCTAGAAAGTGCTCATAGGACTCAATAGAGCAAGGCCCTGCAATAATGGTGAACTTTTCTCCACCAATGGTCCATGGCCCTACTTTAACAGGAACTGTTTTCACACTACTCCCTTTTTCTTTTCCATTCATACAGTAAATTTTTTTATTTCTCTACGATTTTTGACTAATTACAAAAGAATAGTTATTCCATAAAGAAGATGAAAGATATCGACTCTCCGCATCATATTAAAGGGCTCTTCAGGGGCTTTTTGAGAAAAGCTTTCTCCAGACAGGAAGAAGAGAGCTTTTTACAACAGGGGGCCATTTTTCAATGGAGTCCTCACCTTTGGGTGATGGGTTGGGGGAATCGGGAGAGGCGAGCTTCCCCTCTCCAGGAAAAGATTCATTTTTTTGTCCCTGATTTTTATTTAGAAGAACCAAAACCTTGGGTGGTGTTTGAAAATGTCGCGATTTTTGAGTCGTTTCCTTTTAGGCAGGAGATGGCCTTTCTTTCTAGGTTGTCATGGCAACCTCCGTTGCAAGAAGAATTTGAAAGGATATTTTTAAGGGTTCAAAGAGAGCTTCAGTCTGGAAACCTATTAAAGGCCGTTCCTGTGATTAAGGAACGAGCGGCTTTTCAGATGAAACCACTCAATATAAAAGCGCTTTTAAGGGCTGCCCACAAAACACAACAGTTTGTTTATGGGTATTGGGAACAGGACAAAAAAGAAGGTGTGCTAGGGGCTACGCCAGAGGTGCTTTTTTCCTTAAAGCCTCCCATATTAACAACCATGGCTTTAGCAGGCACTCGTGCTTTAGGGGCGCCTAGCCTCTTGGAGAGTGTTAAAGACATTAAAGAACATCAAATTGTGGTGGATCGAATTGTTAACGTTTTAAGTGAGTGGGGGAGAGTGTCTAAAAAAGGCCCTTATGAGGAGCCCGTGTCAGGAGGACTGGTTCATTTAAGAACAGATATTGAAATTCATCTTTTGAAGGTGTTGTCTTTTGAACAAGGGGTTCGGCTCTTGCATCCCACTCCCGCTTTGGGCTTGTCTTCAGAGGTTTATGATTGGAAGTGGTTAAAAAACTTGGAAGAGTTGAAACAGCGAAGGTACTTTGGAGCTCCTTTTGGTGTGTATTTCCCTGATGGGAGTGGCAAAAGTCTTGTGGCTATCCGCAATGTGGAGTGGGATGGGGAAAATGTTTATATCCAGGCGGGTTGTGGAGTGGTGAAAGAAAGCAACCTTAAAAGTGAGTGGCAGGAGCTGGCTTTAAAAAGAGAAGCCGTTAAAAAAAATTTGGGTCTTTTTTATGAATAATCAGCAAAGAGCATCCAAAGTGCTTGAGAAATGTTTTCAAAGTGGCGTGCAAAGCTTTTGTCTTTGCGCTGGCGCTCGAAATGCCCCTTTTGTAGAAGAGCTTTCGCATGTTTCTGTTCCTGTTTATCAGTTTTTTGATGAAAGAAGTGCGGCTTTTTTTGCTTTAGGAAAAATAAAAGCATCCGGAAAGCCTGTGGCTGTGGTGACCACTTCAGGAACAGCTGTGGCGGAGTTATTGCCAGCCACCATTGAAGCGTACTATTCCGGTCATCCTCTTGTTTTATTAACAGCAGATCGCCCCCCCTCTTATCGAGGAACAGGGGCTCCTCAGGCCATTGAGCAATTATCTTTTTTGAAGCCTTACTTAAGGCAACAGTGGGATGTTTTTCAGGAGTTTCAATCTTTTTTTAAAAAGGAAGAAGGGTTTATTCATCCTTTTGGCCCAAGCCAAATTAACACTTGTTTTGAAGAACCACTTTTAGACAAAAGCGTTTATCAAAAAAACAGGCCTTCACCTTTAGAGTTTCAAAAATCATGGCCGTGTGAGGAAGGGAATCAGGATCTTTTATCTTTTCTGGAAAAAAAGAAACGCTTGGCAGTTATTGTAGGGGAGTTGCCGGAGGAGTTTCAAGAGTCAGTTTTATGCTTTTTAAAACAATTGGACTGTCCTGTTTATGCGGAAGCTCTTTCGGGATTGAGAGAAAAGTCATTAGACTTTCTTTGGAGGGGAAGTGCTGAAAGCTGGGCGGAGGCTTTAAAAGAATTCCAATGTGATGGGGTCTTGCGTTTGGGCGGCGTTCCTGTGATGCGTTTCTGGAGAGACCTTGAGCATTTAAGCAACATAGATGTGTTTTCTGTAAGTCATTTGCCTTTTTCTGGTTTGTCAAGGGATTCTCAGTTGGTGGTGGGTTTGGACAATTTACCTTTTCAGTTTTCATTCAAAAATAAGGATCAGGAATTTATTGATGGAATTTGTTATAAAAATCAAAAGGCTCAGAAGAAACTTGAAGAGTC
>RFKI01000077.1 GCA_003694355.1 Bdellovibrio sp. | reverse complement strand
GCGTATATTCGACGATGGATCAAAGACTACCCTCGTTTTGGAATGAAAATCCTTGGTACCCAAAAAGTAACCGTTAACCATCAAAACGCTTTTCTATTGGATTTACTCAGTCATGATCGGAAGCGCCAAATTCGCCAAATTCTTTTTAAAAAGAAAAAAAAAGTGGTTCTTCTTACTTGTCGAGATCGAAGAGAGTTTTTTCTAGAAACAGTTAAAGATTGCAACAAAATCATTCGTTCTTTTAAGTGGTTTCCTGATTCAGTTGGGGTCAATAAGAACTAGTCCACCTGAAGTCACGAGTAAGTTCTTAGCGTGAAGAAAAATTTTAACAAGCTGGTTATCTGAATCCAACAGATCCACTTGCAAGGCCTTCTCTCCATAAAGCCCTCCCGGATAAATACCTAAAACTTTATAATCACCCTTTTCCCCTTGTTCTTGAAACCTTTTAAAAAAACTCAAAAACTTCTCCAAGAACAACTGATATTCTTGCCTCAAAACAGCTTTTTCTGCAGGGGAAAGATCTTGATGATTTAAAAGACTGTATAGATCCATCCCTTTAAAATCTTGATCTGAACGATAAACCAGAGGATTTTCAGTTTCTTTGTATCTTATAAAACGGTAACTTAGAACTTTTCCATGAGAAGAAATAAAATCTAAAAACTTCCAAGCCCTTAACTCTGCTTCCATATTCAGCTTATCCATATAATGCTTTTCCAAAAAAGAAGAAGTTCCTCGAAAAACGCGATAAACATCACCTCCAAAGCTTCCCTTTCCCAAAAGAAAATAAGAAACTCCTTTTTCTCTTTTCATCAATGTACCCTGATGAACAGGAAAAGACTTTAAGTTTAAAAAACAAAGTTGCTGGGAGTAAGCTAGAAAACTAAACAAAAAAACAAAGCCAAAAATGAATAAGTTCTGAACAGATTGCCCTATTTTGTCACAAAGTTCATTAAAAAAAGTCAAACCACTTCTCACAATAAACATAGGTTTAAAGAATAGCAGCATTTATGCCACCCCCCTCTAAGAATCTCACTCAAATAGTTTCTTAAAAAAACGAGAAATCTTCTCTCCCACGCCGGTCTTTACAGAAACCTTCTGCACAGATGAGTTTTGAGGCCGCACACGATGCTTAAATCTCTGAGAAGAAGAAGCTTTTCTTTTTGAACTTCTTTGATGAGTTTTCTTTGTGCGAGCAGCAGAGTTTTCTTGACGGGACTGATGCCGTCCCAAGCGACGGTCTCGATGGACGGAACGTTCAGATGGAGAACTGGACCGAGAGGACCCTCTTCTTGATCTCTGAGAAGACCCTTTTTTGCGGGAAGCTCCTGAGGTTTTTCTTGAAGAGGACGTTGTTGATTTTCTTTTTCGATGACCTCTCCGAGGCCGAACATCTTTTTTTTGCAACCTCTGAGAAGGACGAAATTCAGGAGCCGATGGAAAGGGTTGAAAATCCGTAATGAGATCTTCATCATCAATCCAATCCACAGGAATCTTGTTACCTAAATAATCCTCGATACGATGTAAAGCTCCAATATCATCATCGCAAACAAGACTAAAAGCCCTGCCCTTTTTTCCAGCTCGACCTGTACGGCCAATGCGGTGAACATAATTTTCAGGATCATCTGGTAACTCATAATTGACGACCATATCAACGCCTTGAATATCTAAACCTCTAGCCGCCACATCTGTTGCCACCAAAATATTTCGGTCATTTCCTTCCCGAAAGCGACTCATCACCCGATTTCGTTGAGCCTGATTTAATAAACTGGAAATTCCAACCGCTGGCACTCCATTAGAGTTTAAAAAGCGCACAATACGTTCCACATTGTGTTTAAAATTACTAAATACGATGGCCTGACGAGGTAAAAATTTATGAATCAGAGAAAGAAGAACCTGAGGTTTCTCCTCCTTGCCTAAATGAAACAGGCTATCTTCCACATGTTCAGCCTTGGCCTGGTCCCGACTCACATCAATTTCCACTGGATTAGAACCAAATTCATAGGCGATTTGCAAAACATCGAAGTTCAAAGTGGCACTAAATAAAAGTAACTGACGTTCTTTGGGAATACGTTTTAATAAAAACTTCATGTCTTCTTTGAAGCCCATATCAAACATGCGATCCGCTTCATCAAACACCACGGCACGCACTTGAGACAGATCAACAAAGTGCTCTTTATAAAGATCAATTAAACGACCTGGCGTTGCTATAACAAAAGGAACTCCTTTTTCCAATAAAGCCTTCTGATTGTCATAGGAAGTCCCCCCATAAATCACCACAGCCTCTAACCCTGTATCCTGACCCAGCTTCTTAAAGTTCTCATACACCTGATGGGCCAATTCCCTCGTAGGCTCCAAAATCAAAATAAAATTTTTTGTTTTCCAATGAGGAAAAATTCTTTTTTCTAGATCCTTATCACTAAGTTCTTCCCGTGAAGGAGAAGTCCCTGATTCTTGAAGAGATGTCTGTTCCACAGAGCGTAAGACACGATCCATTAAAGGCAATAAAAAGGCCGCTGTTTTTCCTGTGCCTGTCTGGGCAAGACCAGCAACATCTTGTCCTTCTAAAATCCGAGGGATACAGGCTGCTTGAATTGGTGTTGGCTCATTAAATTCACATTTCTTAAGCCCACCTAAAATCTTTGGATGTAATTTAGAAAAACCCACTCTTTATCCTTAACAACCACAAAAGTTAACGCAACGCCTCTGCTCAAGAATGTACCTTCAATTTTTTACTACGTTTCTTCAACTTTGGCCACTTTTTGTTATCAAGAACTCTTAAAAAAGTCCGCGATAGCCTGAATAAACTCTTTGGGTCGATCAAAATGCACCCAATGCCCAGCTCCTTTAACCTCCACAAGTTGAGCTCTCGGCTGCTTTTGAAGCATCTTTTGCGCCTCTTCCCGAGTTAAATCTTTTGAGTGTTCACCACGAATAATTAAAATGGGCATTGATAAAGCTTCATACGTGGGCCATAAATCCACTTCCCGCCCCATCCTTGCTGATTCCAGGATTCCCTCTTTATAAAAACGCCAATCAGCCCTTCCCGTTTCATCTGTAATAATATTGGAGTAGAAAAATTGAGCCAAAACATGGGCATGAGAATCTCCTTTTAAGACCTCTTTCTCGAAGGGCCCAAACAAATAAGTTCTCGCAGCTTCTCTGGATGGAAAAGGAACAGGAACCTGAGAGAGCAAAAATTGAATCTTTTGTAAGCCCTTCTCATCCCCTCTTGGAGAAATATCCTCTATAACTAGCTTTTTAATCCGATGGGGTACTAAAGCAGCTGCCTGAATGGCATTTCTCCCTCCCATGGAATGCCCTACAAGAAAAACTTCCTTCCACTTTAAATCATCCAAAAGTTCTATGAGATCTTTTGCATAATCCATAGGGGCATACCCTGTTGGAGGCCGAAAACTTTTCCCATGCCCTCTTTGATCATACGCCAAAATTTCAAATTCTGACTCCAGCTCCTTTATAATACGTCGCCAATTCGATAGGGACCCCATGAGCCCATGTAAAAAAACCACTTTAGGAGCCCCTGACGTGCCATAAATTGATAATGAATCCGTTCAATCATGGCATCTCCAATTCATTGACGTAAGTCCTCTCTCAAGTCATTATGCTCATAAGATGGAAGTAAAGCAAACACCGAGTCTGCATCGTGATTGGATCGATCCTCATGCCTATGGTATTGTGAAGGCCTTACAAAAACAAGGATACACCACTTATCTGGTTGGAGGATGTGTCAGAGATCTTCTTCTGGGGAAACACCCCAAAGATTTTGACATTGCCACAACAGCCCGACCCAATGAGGTAAAAAAAATTATCTATAACTCCTATGTCATCGGTCGTCGCTTTCGGCTCGTTTTAGTCAAAAGAGAAGAAAAACAATATGAAGTCGCTACTTTTCGCAGAAATGTTTCTGAAGATGATGACATTGAAAATCTTCCTCCTGGAGATAATCTTTTCGGCTCCCCTGAAGAAGATGCTCTTCGGAGAGACTTTACCATTAATGGACTTTTCTACGACCCTGTTGCCGACAAACTTATTGACTGGACAGGGGGGCTAAAAGATCTGAAAGCTGGCATTGTCAGAATGATCGGCAACCCCAACGAACGCCTGATTGAAGACCCTATCCGTATATTAAGAGCTATCCGCCTCACTCATATGATTCAATTTCATATGGAATCAGACTTAAAAAAAGCCATCTCCCAAACAGCCCCTCATTTAACCCAAACCCCAGTTCCTCGCAGACGAGAAGAATGGTTAAAGTTTCTGCGACTCAAAGATCCTTCTTTACCTTTTCTTGAATCTTATGACCTTCAAGTCCTTCAATACGCAGCCCCTCACCTTCACAAAGCATTTGCAGATCCGACTTCCCAAGAAATTCTCTTATCTTATCTTTATAAAAAACAAGAGATTCTTCCTCAAGAACCCTATGAACTATTTGGCCTTTTAATTTTAGCCTATATAAGAGCTCAAATGAGCACAGACCCTCTTAAACCGATCACCTCAAAAACCATGAGGCAACATACGGCCCTGACATCTCTTATGAAAGATGAGCTGGGTATGTTTAAATATGAGCAAGAAACCGTTTTGCGCGCCATTCACTTTATTCCTCAATTCCCTTCTGTTTATGAAAACCGCACTAAAAAAACCCAGCGCCTGAACAGCTTTGCTCGCTCACAATCATTTCCTCTAGCCTTACAAATGGCTAAAGCAGAGCACCTTTTTTCTCCAGAGGAGTTACTGTTTTGGACCCAGCAATATGAAAAGCGAAAAAATCTTTAAGCGTTTTCTTTTTCTGATTTCTTTTCTGACGAGGTTTGTTCAGAAGAACTTGAAGGAATTTCTTCTTTTTTAGCACTGTCTGTCACATCAATTTCTTCATCATTGAGTCCCTTTTTAAAGCCACGAATCGCTTCCCCCAGGGATCGGCCCAAACTTGGAATTCTATTGGGGCCAAACAAAAGAAGCAAAATACCTAACACAATTAAAATCTGCCAAATTGAAGGGCTCATAGCTCACTCCCTTTTTAGATAACATAACGAT
>RFKI01000076.1 GCA_003694355.1 Bdellovibrio sp. | reverse complement strand
GTATTATAAGAGAGCTCTCAGTAGTGAGCAGATACTACGCATCTATCAAGGCGATCCAACATTAGTTTCTAATGAAACATTGTTTAATCAGACTTGGAAATTTTGTCTAACGCCAACAGATGGGAAGGTAGATGGCATCACTAATTGTAATACTACTGCGGTTACATTCACTCTCCTTTCTCCAAAGAATGATACATTTGTTAACTATTCTTCTCCACCCTATAATTTTACGTGGGATTTCACAGGCCAAAATGCCTACAACATACTGATAGATAATAATAGCGATTTCTCAAGCCCAGAGATAAATGTAACTAACATAACAAGTGTTAACTACCATGCAGTTTCTTCTGGCCTTAACCAAGGAGAGACATACTATTGGAAGGTCATAGTTAATGATTCATCTGGCTTTAATTACACCTCTCAAGTATGGCAGTTTACATTGAATGACCCTCCTAACATAACACAGGCAGTCTTGAACTCAACATCCTTAACTAACACGACTAATGAGAACTTAACATCTTATGTGACAATAGTAGACCCTAACAGCGACCCAACAGCAAAAGCTGTTGATTGGAGAGTGTGGACTGGCTCTTCTTTCCAGAGCATCTCCTCCTTAGTGATGCCATTTGAGAAAGCCACTATCTCTGGTTCAAAGGTCAACGACTTATCCTCCTTCGGTAATGATGCAACAATCTCCGGTTCAGTTTCACTGGCCAATAATGGGGGAAGAGATGGTTTAGGAGCCCTTAACTTTAGTGGGGGTTACCTAGTAGTTCCACATTCATCTTCTGTTGATATGTTGGGTCGCCATACGACATTCTCTTTGTGGATAAAAACAACTGACACTAGTGCCACATTGCTAAGAAAGAGCCACTCAACTTATCCTGATTCTTATAGTTTGTCAATAGTTGGCGGGAAAGCCGTCTTTTCTATCAATACCGGTGATGGAGGTCCTTATGGAACTGCCACTGCAACATCCACAACAACAGTTTCTGATGGCAATTGGCACCACATAGCAGCTGTGAGAACAGGGCTCCACACTGTATCTATATATGTTGATGGAGTCAAAGAAGCTAGTGGTTCTATGAGCTCTCATTGGACACAAGTAAATACAAACAGTGCCTTGACAATAGGAGAAGGTTACAACGGCCTTATAGATGACCTATACTATTTTTATAATACACAATTGACGGATGCCCAGATAGCCAACATAAACAATACGGGCACTCTCTCTTTCATAGACTCCTCTCAGACATCTCCAGGACAGACTTGGGTAGTTAATGTAAGTGCCTTTGATCCCTACACTATACAGGCTAACTCCACCAATGCTTTGACAATTGTTCCGGAGCCAACATCTCCAGCCAACAACTCATTCATCTCAGACCCCGTGCAATTACAGTGGCTGTTCAATGGGCAGACAGAATACAGAGTAGTGGTTGATAACAATGCAGATTTCTCAAGTCCCGAGATTGACTTCACTAATACAACTTCATCCTCTCTCTACTTTAACACAACTTCACTGCCTCCTGCTACATATTACTGGAAAGTCCAAGCAAACAACACATATGAGAGGAGCGGCTTCTCCATTCCAAGGCAATTCCAATTACTTGGAGCTCCACTTAACTGTTTTAATGCCAATACGGCAGGTTCCACATATGTCTTGACAACGAATCAAGTAGGAGTTATTTCAGGAAGCAATGTATGCATCAATGTAAGTGCCAACAATGTTGTCATAGACTGCAACGGATATAACATAACTAATAATGGAGCGAGTAACGCTTATGCATTATATAGTACGGCAACAAATACAACTCTCAAGAACTGTGCCAACATAGATGGCTATTCTGTTGGTGCATATGGTACTGCCGATAACTTCTCCATATTGGATACTTCTTTCTACAATAATACAAGGGACTTACTTTTCTCACCTCTTTCAGGCCTTAACATAAGCGACGTTGTTTTAGATTCAAACGGAAACAAGATTAACTACACAAACTTATCAGCTTATGTAGCTTCTGTTCCCTCATCATTAGAGATTAGCCATTCCTCGCAAGCATTGTCAAATACATCCTACACTTCCTTTGAGAACAAGGCAGTTTTGGTAAATGCCAGCTCTCCAACTACTTTCAACTCTTTCTCTGTTTCGTGGACAGATGGGGAAGCAACTAACTACTATGAGCAAGACCTCAACCTCCTTCTCTATAACGGAAGTTGGTCAAACTTGAACAACAGTCCAGACATTACTAACAACCTCCTTTCAATAACTAATAAGCAGATCAATGGGACAATATTCCTAGGAGAGTCAAAAGAGCATCAAGTAGCTAGCTGCCTCTATATCAAGAAAGCCGGTACCTACAACATAGCCGCTAATCTCTATGGAGTCGCTATACTAAAAAACTCCTCTGGGGAGTTCCCACAACCGGCGTGCATACAAGTAAATGCCAGTGATGTCCTTGTCATTGGCAACTCCTTCAACATAACGAATAATATAGATGGGACAAATTACGGCATATACTCAACTAGTAGGGCTAACATAACGGCCAACAACATTGCAATAAGCAACTATAGTAATGGTGTGAGGTTGGAGAATGTCTCCAACTTTTCATCGTCTTCTTTAAGGTTATTCAACAATACAGCGGACTTTGTAGTTGCTCCATATTCTGCAAACTCAACTAATATTTCATTAACAGACGTCTCATTTGAGGAGCCGAGCGGTTCTCGCATCAATTACACAGAGCTCTCTTTATTCATAGCAACTTCCAACAATACAACAGTATTGTGGAGCAACACGCCCTCAACTCTGCCAACAGGCTCTAATGTTTCCCTTAACAAAAGCATAAACATAAGCGGCATCTTTACTTTGGACAACCTCTCCATAACTATCCCAACATCTCTTGTTTCTTCTATGCTCTACACTGTTAACGATGTCCAACTCTGGAAATGGAACGGAACTTGGACAAACCTCTCAGCCAATACATCCATAGTTTCTAACAGAGCACAGATCTCCAATTTATCTAAGTTTTCCATATTCTCACTCCTACTCCCTTCAGAGCCTACTGTGCAGCCAGTACAACCTTCAGAACCAAATAAGCCACTCTCAATAAGCTCAACATTCTCCTGTCCATCCAACAAGCTAACTGTCAAGGCAACTTCAAGGGGAAGAAAACTAAGCGGAGTAAGGGTTGTTGTAAAGAACTCCAAGGCATCATATGTAGAGAGCTCAACAACTAATAGCAAGGGAGAGGCTTATTTCACATTAACTGCTAATGGCACATACTCCATAAGGGCATCTAAGAGCAACTACGATACAGCAAGCTCATCTAAATCAATAACACTATGCCAGAAACCAACCCAACAACAAAACCAGACTAATGAAACATCAACAGAGAAGATAATAGTCACTACTTCCCCAATAAAACTCATAATAACAGCCCCACAACTAAGCGACTTAAATAGCAGCGTGGCCGTCCACGCCTTCTATACAAACAGCTCTCCTGCATCCGGCATAACCATAACAGCAGTAGGGCCAACAAAGAGCTACACTCTAACTACTGACAGTCAAGGCATAGCAACATACAAGCCAACAGAACCAGGCCTCTATACATATACATCTACT
>RFKI01000010.1 GCA_003694355.1 Bdellovibrio sp. | reverse complement strand
GTTCCTAAAGAGGGGTCATTGTCAGGATTGAAGTCACAGGAGCCTAGAGCCGTTTCAGTACTGTTATAATAATCTATTTTAGAAGCGGCTATAAGTCCTTTATCCTGAGCGCCGGCAAAAAGATAAATGCGTCCATAATCTTTGTAGGTAGCATCTCCATCACTGTTGGGCCAACAGGACAGGTTTTCAAAACCAGGCGCTCCCACAAGCAGGTCATCAATGCCATCATGATTATAATCCATCACAACAAGCCCTGCTCCGAAGCGGTGTTTGAAGCGGTTAAACCCATAGTTAAAATCTCGAAAAACAGGGTTTCTGAGAAAGGCGGCTTTACAATCAAGGGGCCCTGTATTGCTATTGCCAGAGCAGGCAGCAGGATTTGTTCCATTTTCTGTATTGTAAGTTTCAGCCATTTCTGGGTCAGTTTCTGGAGAAGAGGAGTAGTCCTGTCCGTCTTTTGCAATGTCCTTAACACTGGGAGTTTGCAATCCATTTTTCGAACCATAAATAATATAGACCATCCCATGATGATCCAGCCCAGTTCCATTAGTACAGTTTGTAGCTGCAGATCCAGAAGGAGCGGGGTTTGTACAGGTCCAACCACCAGGCAAAGCGGGTGCTGTGGCCACAGGATCTGCTATCACCAAGTCTTCATAGCCGTCATTATTGAAATCGCCATGTTGAATGGGAGTGTTCACAATCTGTCGTCCATTGTAACAGGAGCCCTCATAACAGTTCCACAGGTATCTATCAATCCATCGTGGACGTAGTGTTTTGGTCACAATTTGAGGATCATTGGTGTTGGGGCGCCAGCGAGGATTGACTAAGGCTTGCAAGCCTCCACTGGTTCCAAAATAGAGGATTAAAGCTTCACCTTCTTTATTGTTCACAAAGAGCACGTCATCTTTGCCATCGCCATTGATATCTCCAGCTCCATAAACAAAGGCGGCCCATTGTCCATGAACCGTGGTGGGTTTGGGAATAAGTTGAGGTAGGGTGATAAAAGGCTGAGTGTTCCCGAGAGTGCGAGAAGTGGTTGTTTGAGGGTAACAGTCATTGCTATTTTCCTGTCCAGGCAGGAAGACCTTGCTGAGGTTGTTAAGGCAAAATTCGGTGGTAATAAGTCCCTCTGGTGAGCCAAAAAACACCACGGCATCGTAGCTGATATTTCCTGAGGCATCTCGTCTTTTCATGCGGGTAACGGCATCGTCGTAGCCATCTCCATTGATGTCTCCCACAACCCGAGTCAGGTGATAGCCGTAGTCCTGGAAGGTGGCAAGAGAGTCATCAATGCGTGTGTCTGGAGCACTTTCTATGCCACTAAAAGAAGCCCAGTAAAGCAGAGTGCCTCCTCCTCCATTTCTTTGGGTTTCATCATAAGGAGAACCGACAGCTACGAACACAGGGAAACTGGTGCCACTGGCTTCTTGCATGCCAATGGCCACCGCTGATCCAAACTGATCATCCGCGTCTCCTGTTATCCCATCAGAGAAGACGGTGGAAGGAGACAGCCCTTTTCCATTGCCCGTAAAGGCAAATACAGAGCCTTGATGGGTATTGCTGGCATCACTGTAAAAGGGAGCGCCAATAAGTACATCTGTGAGGCCATCGTCATTAAGGTCGCCAGTGTCAATGCTTTCTGCAAAATATCCCATTTGGGCATTGGAAGAAACCGCCGTTGAGATAATGCGTGTGGGAGAACAGTTTTTAAGATCGGTAGTGGTGGGATTTGTTTGCGAAAAGTCATTGCAACTAGACAGAGTGTTATAGTCATTAGCGGGATTATTATCCCCATCTGCATTGTCAAAGGGTTGTGATTCAAAGTTTTGGTTTAAATTTCCATAAAAGAGCCAGATAGCTCCTGCTTTGGTGTTGCTACCATTATTGGCATCAGAGGCCACAACTACAATGTCTCCCAAAAGGTCTCCGTTGGGATCCTGATTCAGGTTGCTTGGGGCGGGACTATAAGGATTATTAGTTGTTGGATCTCTGTAAGACGGCAGCCCCAAAAGAGCCACGGTCGAACCAAAATTGGTGCTTTGGCTATCTCGAGGAAAAAGGATGCGATAATGGCTGGATGTCGTAAAGCAGGAGTAGTGGTCTGTGGTGCTGACAGGAGCAATGTTTCTCTTGGAGCAATTATAAAAAGTGCTCCAGCTTTCTCCCGTTCCTGTGGCACCCGTGGCCTTTCGTCCAAAGTAAAGAAAGGCGGCTCCTGTGGCACTGGTCCCGCCCACCGAAAAGCCATAGGGGGAAGGAGACAGACCAGAATTTCCTGTTGGGAACCACCACCCAGATTCCGCAAAGACGGGGCTTGCCACTACATTACTAACAGGGGAAGAGGCAGGATCGGTGTATTCAAACCCTGGGGCCCCAATCACCATATCGCTGCCTCCCACAAATGTGGAACCGTTTTTGACCAGGTAATTTCCATCCACATCAACACCACCATCAATGGAGGCTCCAAATTTCATATTTTCTTCAGGAATGGGTGGGAAAACTTTGAGGAACATATGACTTCTTGTTCCTGTATAGGTTGTGCCTGTGTCCAGACCATCGGGATCCACGGGGGCCAGCCCATTGGGGGAGCCGAAGTAGAGGGCGACATAACCCACATTTCGGTAATAGCCTGTGTCGCTTGTGGGACTCGCTGAAGGATCCACTTGCCCATCGAAAGGGGCATTGGGAGCTCCAATGGCAATGTCGTCATATCCGTCTGCATTGAAGTCTCCAATAAAGGAAACGGCGGCTCCAAATTGAATTTCTTCGTTGTTAGAAAGATGAGTGTCTTTAAAACTAGTTCCATTAGCGTTCAGGAAAAGACCAGGATTTGTTTCATCGGGCCAAAGTCTTACGGCCGAGCAAGTGGCATTTTCGATGGCTCCATCACAGGTGGAGGTATTTTCCTGAAAGTCAGCCATGCGTTTGGGGGCATTGAGTCCATAAGGGCTTCCAAAAAACACAAAGGCCGAGCCCACCCTTCGAGTGTTGTTTAGCTTACCAACGGCAAAGGGCGCTCCCACCACAAGGTCTTCACATTCATGAGTTCCTTTTTTATCTCCATTGATGTTACCACCTCCATCCATGCTAAAACCAAAGGCGGCTCCCAGATTTAAATCGTCAAAAGTGATGACCTGAGGGTCTTCTCCTTTTTTGGTGGGATTTAAAGAAGGTGTTCCTGAAGTTTTAAGGGTATAGGTTATGCCTCCATCTGGAGAATAGGAATAATACACCACAATGGCTCCGGCCTTGGCATTGTGAACGCCAAATTGGGCCAGAGAAGCTTGAGGCATTCCAATAGCCAAATCATCATAGCCATCGCAATTAAAATCGCCCTTTGCAATGGCCTCTCCCAAAAAGGCGGCCCCATTGCTGGATATGCTTTCAGGGGGAAGATCTAAAATGGGAGACTGATCTTTTATGTAGGTTTTCAGTGGATTGGAGGAACCTTTTTCTGTGGTGATGGTTTGAGTTTCTGTAAGGCCATTACCATCATCGTATTTAACCTGTATGGAAATATTCTCCACAAAGCCACGGCTCAATCCAAGATTTCCCGAAAAATAAAGAGTGCCACTGCCCTTGAGAGGGTTTGATACCGGAGAGTTATTGACAAACAGTTGAGAGGTGTAATTAGTGGATGGGTAGTTAGGGTCTGAAGTCGTAGTAATGTTGGCAAAGGGTGTGGGGCCAATACTAATGGGCACCAGGCTGTAGTCCACAAGTTCAGGAACAATGGAAGGGGTCTTGTAGGTTTTTATGGGGGTGGTGTAGTGAAATTCTCCCTCTCTATACTTGGCATGAACAATGAAGTGGTAAGTGGTGCTGGGTTTGAGATCTGTTAAGGGGATGGTGATTTCCTGTTGTGTGGTGGTGTAGTCAGGAGTTGCCCAATTATTGGTATTGGCGGCGGTGGGATCCTCTTCTGCTTTTAAAAAGATCCAATACTCCAAAACGGGGTCCGAATAGCTCCATTTTAGAACCACATTGTTATCAATATCTGTGGTTAATAGACTTAAACCCGTAAAATGTTGTGGCATGGTGACACTGAGTTCTCGATGGGCTCCCACCTTCTGGGTGCCGTTAATTCCCACCACTTTAAAGGTGTATGTGTTTCCTGGAGTTAGACCATCAATCACAGCACTTTCAAAAACTCCCGTTGTCAGAGGATCCGTTTGATAATCTCCAAACACTTGGTATTCGGAGTAGTTTTCATTGGCTGTCCAATCAATTTGAACAGCCGTTGGCGAAAGGACCGTGATGGTATCAATACCTGAAAAATCTTTCTTCACAGAGCCGCCCTTAACTCCTTCTTTACAGGAGCTGAGCAAAATCAAAGAAAGAATAAAAAGGAGAGTTCGCTTAATAGATAACATACAACACTCCTGTGGAATAAGCTTGGCCACTGGGGTGGGATCGTCCCCGTCCTCCAAGGATAATGTCTGGAAGCCCATCACCATTAAAGTCTCCAGAGGCAAAAGGGGAAACATAGAGGTGCTCATAATTTTCTCTATCAGGAAGATAAATTTGATAAGGTTTGCAGATGGCACTGGACCCTGAACCGTAACAGTCAGGAGCAATATTGATGGTGGAGTCAGATTGCAGACCATTGGGCCCGCCAAAATACATAATGGCAAATCCTGTTTCTGTGAGGTTGCCACTGATATTAAAATCACCGGCTGCCACATTCACGAGCACGTCATTATAACCATCGTTATTAAAGTCACCGGCTGCCGAAACGCCATATCCAAAATAATCTGAGTTCAGAATGCCAGACGGTCGAATGATTTGCGGATGGGGGTCACTGGCGTCTCGGTGTTGCCAGTTGAGTAAAATGTCTTCCAAGCCTCCGTTTCCATTATCTCTTTTCCAATCTTCAGTCGCTGAATAATTAGCCACACCATAAATGCCCAATTGAGCAGAATTACCCCCAATGGGTCCACCATAAAAAATATAAAGAAATCCAGGGTCTGAGCCGTTTTTAGCAGGGGCCGTAATGGCCACATCATTGATGCCATCATTGTTTAAGTCTCCCACAGAGGCCATATTGTATCCAAACTGATGAGGGCCCGTATAATTGGTGTGTGTGTTAGGAATAGGAACAAGGGTTTGTGTTTTGGTGGAGGGAATGCCTGTACTTGCTCCTTTGTAGAAATAAACTTCTCCGTCGTTGCTGTTAAACTGAGGATCACTAATCAACAGTTCATCTTCTGAGCTTCCACCTTCCAAAGAAGGCATTCCTACAACGGAAAAACCGAAGGCCGCTGCGGTTCCTGTGCTGGATGCCAGAAGTTGCACTTTGCAATTGTTATTCACATCACAGGGGGGCTTCGCCGTCACTTCATTGGGATCTGTATAAGTGGTCACTCCTGTTTGTCTATTGGTTTGAGGTCCATTGCTGGATCCGTAAACAATCACCACGCGCCCCACATTGCCTGAGGTAAAAGTTAAGCCATTTTGTTCAGTTAGGTCAGGATTAAAGCTGGTGTTGTTCAGTCCGATGGCAAAATCATCAAATCCATCTCCATTGAAGTCACCGAAGCCGACAGATTGGTTTTGAACATCATAAACGGTGAAAATGGAACTATCTGCATAAAGATCCGATTTTTTATGAAGGGTGATGGCATTGTTTCCGTCTTGAAAGAAGAGAAGGGGATTGGTGCCAATGGGAGCAATGGGAGGGGGCTGTGCTTGTATTCAGTCCATTAAATCCACCGTAATAAATATAAGAGCCGTTTTTGCCTAAGAGAAGAACATCATCATAGGAATCTCCATTGATGTCTCCAACAGGGTAAAAGCGTTTTCCTAATTCAGGATCATTGTTTAGCGTGATGAGCAAGGGTTCCATATTGGCTGCAGTTGGCGAAGGAGAAGGGGTGGTGATGAGTCCATTGCTGGAACCATAAAAAAGAATGGTTTGAATTCGGCCATTGATATCAATGTGGGTCATCACATCCTGATAGGAATCACCATTCACGTCCCCAATTACTTTGGCCATTTCAAATCGGTAATTGGTTTCAACACTGATATTAGGAGTTAATCGAAGTCCCACATTGTTTTCTGTGGGAGCAAATCCGTTGTTGGAATAGAACACAAAAACTTCTCCGCCCTCTTCAACTGAAGAATTGGAAAAAGGAGCTGTGGTGATAACATCTCCAAATGTAAGGTCGCCATTAAAGTCACCACCCACAATGCCTCCAAGACCCAGTTTCGCTCCTTCATTCAGGTCTAAAGGATATAGAAGCGTGACGGAATAAGGGCTAACCCCTCCCAGATAAAGTGTACAGTCCACTCCCGTTGTGCAAGTCAATGGATTGTTGTTGCCATACCTTGTGGCCGTTTCTGTGCCTAAAGTGGAAATGTCAGGGTTGAAAATGTAAATGGTTCCAGCGTCTTTAATGACTGTGCTGCCATCACTGGCCGTTACATCTCGGTCTGGAGCGGCCACGGCCAGATAGTGATAGCCTCGAGTATCCAGGCTCACAAGGTCATCCAAAACACCAAGGGATTGGCCGAAGTGAGCATAGGACTCCAATGGAGAGGTTTGTAGCGCTTGATGTTCACAGTGAAAGAGAGTGGTTGCTCCAATAGCTGTGCTGACATTATTGTTCATATTGTTACAAGCTTGGGTGTTTATGGCGTTTACGGAGTGAGTTCCAGATACACCTCCCAGGATGCCCTGAAGGCCTCCAACAGCCGTGTCTTGGGATTCCGGCGTAATATAATAAGCATAAACACGACCAGCCTCTGTCACTCCGCTCGGGGAGTCTTTAGGGGCCCCTACAAATAAAGCTCCTGTCACATTGGGAACAGTTTGGGGATTTGCAATTTGAGAGGCCTTTAACGGATAGGCATTAAAGTTTCTGACGCTGAGAAGGCTTGCGCCATAGTTAGCGCCACTGGATAAAGAAGAAGGATATTGTTCCAGGCAGTTCCATGAAGAAATTTGTTGGGGATCCGAGGCCGAGTCTAAAGGCATATTGCCTTTGCAGGTCACAATGGATCCTTTTCCTGAATTGCGCTGAGGGTTGCCGATAACCAGGTCATCGCATTTGGTTTCGTCAAAACCTGGAGACGGGGGGGGTTGATTGGGGCGATATTGAACTGTTCCAGGAATGTTTTTACACTCTCTGGAGTTATAGACAGGACTTAATACATCTCCAAACTGATCATTGGCTGTAAAAGCAGATCCGGTATAAGACCCAACCGAATTATAGATAGTGCTATCAATCACAGGAAAGCTCCCTGCGGCCCCAATAGGGGTGACCCCTTCTTGACGACCTCGTAGCACAAACACTTTACCTAATCCTGTGGTTTTATCAGTGGCTCCTATGGCCAGATCATCAAAGCTGTCGTTGTTAAAGTCTCCCAGGGCAATGGACTGACCAAACTGGCTCACACTTTGTCCATTGGGAGTGATTTTAACAGGACTACAATTGTTTGTAGCAATGTCACAGCTATAATTGTCTGTTTGATAAAAAGAAGTGGCTGAAGCTGTTTCTAGTCCATTATCTTTATTGCCAAATACAACAAAAACAGATTGCCCTGATGTTGAAGAAGGGTTTGTGGCAATTGCTAGATCATCACAGGAATGAATATTTAAAAGTTTACCTTCTGTTCCAGAATATGAGGAATAGAGGGTGTTGCAAAGGCCAGCCTCATCAAAGTCCGCAGGATCATTTGGATCTTTTAATCGTTGGCAGTCTCCATTGATATTTCCCACGGCCAGTTGTGAGCCGAGTTTCATATTTGAAGAGGATGTGGGGTAGTAAATCAGTTGAGGGTTCGGGGCTGTTGCTGTAGGGCTCGGAGCCACATCTGTTTTGAGGTAAGGTGGAGGTTGTGTATTGGTGTTCGGGTCAAAGGGGGGGAGATAATTATAATACACAATCACAGCGCCCATTTTGTCCACATGCTTGGGGTCCACATAAGGTGTGGCTTCGGGAGCGCTAACGGCAATATCCATAAGGCCATCGCAGTTAAAGTCCCCTCGGACAATTTGAGACCCCAGAGTTTGAACCCCTTTTCCCCCTGAAACCACATCGGGGAAGATTGGGGTGCCTCCAGTGTCAGGCAACCCACGGTTAATACTTTGTGATTGAGGGTTTGCAGAACTTCCAATAATCACGTCATTTTGAGCCAACTCTCCATTGGGCGCCGTGGTTTTGACATAATAGGTGTGAGGTCCTTGGGGCACTTCGGAAAAAGCTCTAAAGGCTCCTGACCCTGTCTGAGAGGCGATAAGGGCGTTGGTGCTTTTTTCGAACACTTCATATTTATAGGTTTCATCTCCTCCTGCGGGAATGTTAAACCAAGGGAACAGTCCCGGCACAATGGGTGTGACACTCACGGGAGCCACATTGGCCAAAGCTGAAGGGGTGACCCCACAAGGGGCATTGGCGTCAACAAGAGAGGTGTCCTGAGTTGTTGGCTCCGAAGAGTTGTCCTGATATTGAGCCACCATATAAAGACAATACTGAGTGCCTCCCTTAAGACCTGTGACGGCAATGGAGTTAATGCCAACAGCAGAAACATAGGGAGCTGAAAAGTCCCAACTGCTTCCTGCAGCCTTCACATAAATATTATAGGTGATACTGGGGTCTGCCATATCCCATGAAAGGTCAATGCGTGTGGCAGAAGAAACAGTCATATTAGACGCTGTGATGCCCGTAAAGGCTGGAAAGGTGGTCACAGAAACAAATTTATCCAGACCCTCTTCCTTGCCATCAGCAACAGTTACGCCTGTGACAGCAAACTCATAGGTGGTGTTGGGGTTAAGTCCAGTAACCGTGTAAGTGGAAAACTGAGCTGTTCCAATGCTTGAACTGGCTCCTCGTCTGTAAACCTTAAAATGATCATATTTGGAAGACTGGTTCCACTTGAGTTGAACGCTATAAGGGCTGAGGGCTGTGGCACTTTCAATTCCGTTAAAGGTGGTTGTAAGATCGCCCCCTTGAAAACCGGTTTCTTTACAGGCAGATAAAAATAAAAGAAGCACTCCAAAAGTGAGGAGTTTTCTTTCAAAAGCAAAATTGAAAAGAAGGGCAAATATTTTACTTTTCACGTTCCCGCCTGTGTTTTTTATTTTCATAAAAAGCCTCAAAGTGTTCTTTAGTTGCCTTCACTGGTTTGTTTTCCAGAGGGTTCTCTAATAGCTTTCGGCAAGAAATTTGTTTCTCTTTAGGACCTTTGGCTTAGAATCTATATATGAGACAATTTCGTGTTACTTCAATTAAAAGTTTTACTCAAATTTCTCATTGTGAGATGTTTTCAAGACATTAAGTTCCCCCTTTAATAATTATTGTGGAAAATCCACACTGTGTTCTGGAAGAGAGAATTTTTATCTTTGTGCCGTTATTGAGGCTTGCAAAACAGTGAAAATTGATCCCATGTTTTATGTGAAGAAGGGAGAATCATTACATTCACAGCAGAGAGTTCCTTACTCCTCTTAAATTGCTAAGAAGGCTCTATCGTTTGATCTTCAAGGCTTTTCAAACCATAAGTCTAGCTATTCAACCTCTTTAAAACCATAGTCTTAGGATTCTTTAGAAATTCCAATTTTTAGACGATAACCCTTAAGGATCAATTCACTTCAATGAGTAAGGGTGTGGAGTTGTGACAACAGAAGATAAAGAACTCAAGAGATGGACTAAAAAGAATGTGATTCATTTTGTTCAAAGTCTTTTGGTGTTTGGTTTTGTGTTAGGAGCTGGATATTGGATTTCAAAATATCGATTGAAATCCAAATCTGTATCTCATCGAGAACCTTTATCGGTTATTTCCCATCAGATTAAGGAAAAAAGAAATCTTTTATTAAAGGGGGAGTTGGGACAAGCCTATCTGAAAAGAGATTGGCAATTTATCTTAGGAAAATTAACCCACACAAATGTTAGAGAACAAAGAAAATTTTTAAAAGACTCTATTCACTTGTTTGATGGCCCACTTAAAAATAAGCTTTCTTCAAAGGAAAAGCAGTATTTATATGGACGAGTGCTTCATTATATTCAAAAGAATCATTCAAAGTTTAGAGGCAAATTAGCTAGAAGTTTAACACTGATGGTTCGTTTGTTGGATCGCTTAGGACCGCCACCATTAAAAAGCAAAGAAAGGGCATTAACGGTAAACTTATTCAAGCATCTTTCAGATTCTTCAGAAATCAAGTGGCTTTTAGGAGAAACTATAAGTGGCTGGCGTTCTGTTCCTAAAGAATTTAACCAATGGATTTTAAAGTCTTTAAGAAGTCATGATTTGTCCATAGTAAACAGAGCCTTATATGTCTCAACATCTATTTTGGATCCGCGATCTAAACTGCTAATTGTTCAGTTTCTAGATAAGAACTATGAGACGTTGAGTGATGCGGTTAAACCAAAGGTTCTTAAAGTGTTGATACAAAATAGAAAGCTTTTAAAAAAGGATATAGCTAATTTGGTTCAAGAGGCTTTTCAGAACAAAGGGTTTGCTTGGGAGGATGTGCTGGTTTTTGCCCTAGAGAACAATGTGCAAAGTGACCCAGACTTCATAAAAAGTGTTTATCATAGGGTCACTCACCCTTTGCTCAAAAAAAGACTTTCATTATTAATGCAAAAAACAAGAGTGAGGAACTAATATGTTTATGAGATTGTTTTTATTTTCCATATTGTCTTTGGGAGCAGCCTTTAATGCTTATGCTCAGTCCAATTATCTGGAAGAAACAGTGGCCTTGGAAAGTATTTATGAAATGAGAGCGAGAAGTGTTTTGAACACTTTTTTACGTCCTCATGAGTACTCAGTGGTTGTCTCTGCTGAGATTCAGCAAGATCCAGAGAAGTTAAAAAAGTATAGAGAAGACTTAGATCTTCGTTATTTGCCAGGGATGCCCGTTCCTATTGACCCTCAAATGGCGCCAGCCAATAATGTCTTACATGAGTTAAAGTCTCGGGTTGAAGTGACGGTGGTCTTAAATTCTTCAGTTTCTCCAGAAAAAGAAGCTTTGATTAAAAAAGTTTTAACATCCAAGTTACATATAGATGAAAGTATGGGCGATTCTATTTCCATTCAAAGAGCAAATTTGCCATCAGGAGACACTCCTGAAAAGCCACAGCTTTTGCCAGAATTATCCTGGAAAATGTGGGCGTTGATTATTTTATTATCTTTACTAGCTTTAGCTGGTCTTATTTTGGTGATGAATCGTCGGGCTCAAAGTCAAGAACCTCTACCTGCAAGTGCTTCTACGAATGCAATACCACCAGCTCCAAAGGGTTCTTCAGAGGAGTTGGTGGAAGAGCGAGAGGAAGATGAGTTTAAAATTATAGACCGATTAAATAAGTCAAGAGATCAAATTTATCACTTGGCTGTGGAATATCCACAGATTTGCACGAAAGCGTTGTTGGAATATTTTCAAGAAGGACATGAAGAAGAGGTGGCTCTCTTGTTTGAGACATTGGGGTGGGAAACATCCAGACAGCTTTTTGATACTCTTTCCCCGCGTGTATGGGGTCAGGTTGGTCATATTGTTCGAGAGCGAAGAGAGCAGCCAGCTATTGATACTTATGAAAGAGCTGTGAGTGGAGCTTATCAGTTCTTGCTTTCAAAAGTTTTGGAAGAAGGAACTTATGGTGATGAGAAAAATCCTTTTCAATTTTTATTCAAAATGCCAGAGAAGGATTTGATTCGTTTGCTGGAAAAGGAGAGACCTAAAAACATTGCTTTAATCAGTTTATTTTCTTCTACAGAGCAGATCAGTGGCCTTTTGGATCACCTGGATTCCAAAGTGCAAGAACAAGTGATTTTAGAGGCTAGCCGTTTAAGAAGCCTTCCTGAAAAGGTGGTTAACAGTCTTGCCAGTTCTTTGTTAAGTCGCTTAAAGCAGGAAAGTACGAACAAAGAGTTGCGACCAGATGGGCCGAGTGTGGCTGCCAACCTTATGAAAGCTCTTTCTCCTGAGAAAGAATTTGAAATTTTTGATCACCTTTTAAAAAACAACCCAGAAGAGGCGGAGCGTTTACGTCGCATTCGAGTTCAATTTGTTGATATTGTCAGATACCCTGAAGAAATCGTGTCAGAGGCTTTAGAGGCTTTTGATGCTGACTTTTTGGTGAAGGTTCTAAAAGGGGCCGATGAGGAGGCCAGATCGATTTATCTTTCTTTGCTTCCTCCTAAAAAAGCCCGCATTGTTGAAAGTGATTTAAGTTCTTCAGTGATTCATTTTACTCCTCGTGAAATTGCGGAGTCCAAGCGTCGTTTTGTCAATGAAGTGGAGCAAGTTTTAAAAAGAAAAAAGATTTCTCTTCAGGAGATTTGGAAACAGATAGATCAATCTTCTGAGGATGATGTAACGAGCGTTGATTTTGTTGCCTAAAAATAGGTGGTCATATAGGAGAAGCTGATACCAAAAGATTGATATTCAATATTACCAAAATCCTTTTCTTCTTTCGGGGCAGAAGCAAACCGATAGTTGATATCTACGGAAAGCAGAATGTTGGATCGAAAAGGATAGTCAAATCCTAACCCAAAAGTGGTTTGAACCAAAAGGGCGCTGAAGGCAAAGTTATTACCAGGGATACTGCTGCCCGTTCGGTTTAGGTTCAGGTTTACAGGAGTGAGGCCTCCATAAAAGTAGGGACTAAACTTATATTTTTGATGAACCACTTCATTCAGCTCAACTTCATAAGATGATGAAATGCCAAAAGGGTAAAAGTAGCCACTAAATCCAAGACCTGCTATGGGCATAAAAGCAAAAGAGCTTCCCATATCTGTTGTAAAGTGAAGACCAATTCGTGAGCGAAAAGTGGGAAGGGCCCATAATACAGTGGGTTGAAGGGTTATAAGAGAGCCGAGTTCTTCATTGGTTAGAACATTTCCTGCCTGAACCGTTGTAACATACTTCCCGACTTTCAGCCGTATAGCTGGCACTTGATATTTTGCAAGTCCAAAACTGGGGTAGAGCAGGACAAAAGCTATGATTTTTTTAAAAAAAGAGTTCATGACTCAAAGCCTAAAAGAGAGAGACCGATAGAGTCAATATGAAACTCTCCAATTTACTGTTTCCTTTTCTTGTTTTTTTAATAGGGTGTTCGGGAAAATATTTAATAAAGACTTACCCTTCAGGTGCGAAGGTCTATGTGCGAGATATTCGTACAAAAGAAAAAAAACTGATTGGTTTAAGTCCCGCCCAAATCAAGGAAGAATCACGATTGGGTGATGTGTTTTTTGTGGTTTTGGAGAAACAGAATTATAAGCCCAAAGAGATAATGATTCGGGTGAACGAAGGTGAAAGTCTTACTGTGACAGCCCAGTTAGATCCCATGACAGGAGAGGAGTTAAGAGAAGCGGCTTCGGTTGCAGGGAAAAAGGAAGATAAAGGGCAACCCCCGATGCCGCCGCAGGACAATAAAAAGAAGACGAACTTAAAAGAAGAAGTGGAAGACTTACAGCTTCGAGTGGCGTTGCTTGAAAATACAGTGAGCTTTTATAAAGATGCTTTATTTTCTCCTCGTTTTAAGGGTGGCCCAGCTTCTTTTGATCGGGATCGTAATGATAAGGTGATTGGATATATGTTTCAGGCTCAACAGGCTGTGGTGAGAGCCAATTATAAAAAGGCCCTTGAGCTTTTAGATAAAGTGGTTCAGATTGATGAGTATGTGTCCAATGCCTGGTTATTAAAGGGGTCAGTTAAATATTTGCAAAAAGACTATGAAGGGGCCCGACTAGCTTGGGAAAGGTGTTTAAAAATAGATCCTCATAACCAAGTTGCTTACCGATACTTATCAACCGTTTATGAAAAATTAGGTTTGGAAAAACTTCCTCGTCGCCCAGAGGCTTTGCGTTATCCTGCTGTACAAATGGAAATAGAAAAGCGCCGT
>RFKI01000075.1 GCA_003694355.1 Bdellovibrio sp. | reverse complement strand
ATCATAGAGAGTTGAGACGCTATCAGGAACTTCTTCTTGGGCCAGTTGGGCCAAAGCGGCAACGGCAGCCAGTTGCATTTCTTCATTGATTTGTGTGGCCTGAACATCCAGAGCTCCTCTGAAAATAGATGGAAATCCCAAAACATTGTTGACTTGGTTAGGGTAATCCGACCGTCCTGTTGCAATGATCACATCATCACGGGTTTTTTGGGCCACTTCTGGATCAATTTCTGGTTCGGGGTTTGCCATGGCAAAAACGATGGGGTTTTTGTTCATACTTTTCAGCATTTGAGGGGTCATAACGCCTCCCACGCTGAGTCCACAGAAAACATCAGCTCCCTTTAAAGCTTCTTCAAGAGTTCTTAATGGTGTTTCAACGGCGAACTCGGCTTTGTATTCATTCATGCCTTCTTTGCGCCCTTTATAAATGACTCCTTTGGAGTCACACATAATCAGATTTTTGGGGTTAACTCCTTGCCGAATCATAAGACGCGCACAAGCTAAAGCGGCCGCTCCGGCCCCATTGAAAACCACTTTTATTTTTTTGATATCTTTCTGGGTAACTTTACAGGCATTTAATAGGGCTGCAGTGGCGATAATAGCTGTTCCGTGCTGGTCATCATGGAAAACAGGAATTTTTAGTCGTTTTTTAAGTTCTTTTTCAATGATGAAACAATCAGGAGCAGCAATATCTTCCAGGTTAATTCCTCCAAAAGTGGGTTCCAGAGCTTGAACCGTGCGAATGAACTCCTCAGGAGTGGAAGCTTGAATTTCAAGGTCAAATACGTCAATGCCTGCAAACTTTTTAAATAAAACACCTTTCCCTTCCATAACAGGCTTTGCAGCAAGAGGCCCAATATTCCCCAATCCCAGAACGGCGCTTCCATTTGTGACTACAGCGACCAGGTTGCCGCGAGTTGTGTATTTGTTTACAAGCAAGGGGTTTTTGGCAATTTCCTGGCAGGGGGCAGCCACTCCAGGAGAGTAGGCCAGAGACAGCGTGTACTCCGTATCACATTTTTTGCTGGGGCGTACATCGACTTTTCCAGGTTTGCCTTGAGAGTGATATTCAAGAGCCTCTTTATAAAAAGATTTCATGAAGCAAGTCCTTTGTTGAGAGTCTTTTTGTCATCATACAGAAGGAATATATTTGCTGCAAGAGGTGAAGGAGTGGCAAGGTTTGACTTTGTCTCCTGTGAGGAGCACTCTTAAAGAAGCAAATGGAGGAGTATTTATGTCTTTATCAGAAAGAGATGTTGTGATTGTTGAAGGGGTTCGTACCCCCTTTGCCAAGGCGGGGACCGATTTAAAAGATATTCATCCTGCTGACTTGGGTAAAGTGGCTTTTAAAGAATTATTGGCTCGTACAGACTTGGACCCCGAAGAGATTGATGAGGTCATTATTGGAAATACAGGAAATCCATCTGATTCTGTAAATATTTCCAGAGTGGTGGCCCTTAAAGGAGGAGTTCCGCTAAAAACATCTTGTTATACCGTTCATCGCAACTGTGCTTCAGCTTTGGAAAGCATTTCGTCGGCTTACGATAAAATTAAGTCAGGCACACTGGATGTTGTAGTGGCAGGGGGAACAGAAAATATGTCTCAGCTTCCCTTGCTGTTTACTAAAGAATTTCAGGACCTATTTACAGAGTTTGCTTATGCTAAGACGCTTGGCAAACGAATTGATGCTTTAAAAAAAATTAAATTGAAATATTTAAAACCTCGCATTTCTGTGCTGGAAGGATTAACGGATCCTTTTGTTGGCATCAATATGGGTCAGACAGCAGAGGTTTTAGCTAAGGAGTTTGGTTTATCTCGGGAAGAACAGGATGCTTTTGCCAAAGAAAGTCATGATAAAGCTGTGGCAGCTCGAGAAAAACTTAAAGAAGAAATCATTCCTGTTTTTGTTCCACCTAAATATAAAAAGATTGTGGATCAAGATATTGGGCCCAGAGAAAATCAAAGCCTAGAGAAGTTAAGAAAACTGCGACCATTTTTTGACAAGAAGTATGGGACCATTACGGCAGGGAACTCTTGCCCCATTACGGATGGTGCGGCCATGGTGTTGATGATGAGTCGAAAGAAAGCACAACAATTAGGTTATAAGCCTCTTGTGCGCGTGAGAAGTTATGCTTTTGCTGGCTTGGAACCAGAGAGAATGGGTTTGGGGCCAGTGTATTCCACACCTCTTGCTTTAAAACGTGCTGGCTTAAGCATGAAAGATATTGGGCTTATTGAGCTCAACGAAGCTTTTGCGGCTCAGGTTCTGGCTTGTGAGAAGGCCTTTGCAAGTAAGAAGTTTGCTCAGGAAAAGTTGGGGCTTCAGGAGGCTGTGGGAGAAATTGATAGAGAAAAGCTCAATGTCAATGGAGGAGCCATTGCCTTAGGGCACCCTGTTGGGGCAACGGGAACGCGTTTGGTTTTAACTCTAATGAAAGAAATGCAAAGAAGGGATGTAGAGTTTGGCTTGGCCACTTTATGTATTGGAGGAGGTCAGGGAGGTTCTGTGATTTTAGAAAGAGAGGTGAATTAAAATGAGTGTAGAAGAAAGCATTCGTATTGTTCCTAAAGGAAAAGTTGCCTTCATTGAACTCGATCTCATTGGTGAAAAAGTGAATAAACTATCAACGCCTGTGATGGAGCGTTTGAAGGAAGTGATACAAGAGGTGGAGCAATCAGAGTTTCAAGCGGCTGTTTTTATCTCTCGAAAAAAGAATATTTTTATTGCGGGGGCTGACATTGAAGAGATCAAGTCCATGAAAGAAAAGAAGGACTTTGCTCAGGCTATCAGCAAGGCCCATAAAATTCTGAATGCCATCGAAGACTCCAAGATCCCTTTTATTGCTGCCATTCATGGCGCTTGTTTAGGGGGTGGATGTGAGTTGGCCTTAACTTGTGATTATCGCCTTTGCTCAGATGATAAAAGCACAAAGATTGGTTTGCCTGAAGTGCGTTTGGGGTTAATCCCTGGTTTTGGAGGCTGTGTGCGTTTGCCTCGCACAGTGGGGCTTATGGCGTCCCTTGATATTATTCTGGCAGGAAAGTCTGTAAATCCCAGGAAGGCCAAGAAAATTGGTTTGGTGGATGAAGTGGTTCCTCAGACTCTTTTAGAAAAAAGAGCTCTAGAATTTGCAGAAGAGCTTATCCAAAAGAACTCTGGAAAACGACAAAAGCAGTGGAAGCCAAGAAGTCTTATGGAAAGGGCCTTAACCAGTTTCCCTGGGCGTCTGGTTGTTTTTCAACAGGCTCATAAGAAGCTTTTAAAACAAACAAAGGGTTTTTATCCTGCTCCTGAAAAAGCGCTGGAAGTTATTCGAAAAACCTATGGAATGAGCAATCGGGAAAAAGCCCTTTTAATTGAAATGGAAGCCTTTTGTGAAGTGGCTGTTACAGATGTGAGCAAGCACCTTATAGATGTCTTTTTTATGATGGAGGCTGTAAAGAAACAAACTGGTGTTGAAGATAAAAGTGTGAAGCCTCGCCCAGTGACTCATATGGCGGTTTTGGGAGCGGGCACAATGGGGGGAGGTATTGCTCAAGTGGCTGCTGATTGTGGCATTGAAGTGCGTATGAAGGATATCAGCAATGAAGCCATTGCCTTGGGGCTACAGGCCGCTCGCAAGATTTGGGAAAAACAGTTAAAAAGAAAGAAGATTAATAAATATGAGTTTCAACAGAAAATGAATCGTATCAGTGGGGGATTGGATTATTCAGGGTTTGGAAATGTGCAGGTTGTTGTGGAGGCCATTGTTGAAGATATGGACATTAAAAAGAAGGTGATTGCCGAGACAGCAAAACACTGCCCAGAAGACTGTATTATAGCCACCAATACGTCTTCATTAAGTGTGACTGAAATGGCCAAGGCTCATCCTCGTCCTGAAAACTTTTTGGGCATGCACTTTTTTAATCCTGTCCATCGCATGCCTTTAGTGGAAGTGATTCGTGGAGAGAAAACTGGGGATGAGGCTGTTGCAACTATTTTTGAGTTAGCTAAGAAAATGGGGAAAACTCCAGTTGTTGTTAAGGATGGTCCTGGCTTTTTGGTTAACCGTCTTCTTTTACCTTATATGGGAGAAGCTTTATTCTTGTTGGAAGATGGCATGTCTGTGGAGAAGGTTGATTATTATTATACTCATAAATTTGGAATGCCTATGGGACCTTTTCGATTGATGGATGAAGTGGGGCTAGATGTTGGCATGAAAGTTTTAAAGATTTTTAAAGCTTCTTTAGGAGATCGTATAGAAGTTTCCAGTTTGGCGCCTAAAATTGCTGAATTGGATCGTTTGGGTAAGAAAAACAAAAAGGGTTTTTACCTTTATAATGACAAAGGTAGAGAAGAAGGGGTGGATCCTTCCATTTATAAAGAATTAGGCTTAGAGCGGCCAACAGATCCTCTGTCTGAAAAAGAGTGTTTGGAAAGAGGAATTTTTCAGATGATTAATGAGGCCTCTTTAGCTCTCATTGAAGATCGTATTGTTAAAACACCTGAAGAAGTGGACTTGGCTATGATTATGGGCACAGGGTTTCCGCCATTTCGAGGAGGTTTACTTAAATATGCTGATAGTTTAGGTTCTTCTTATATTGCTCAGGAGTTGGATGTCTATGCTTCTCGTTTAGGACCGCGGTTTAAGCCATTACCTCCTCTAGCTCAGATGGCCAAAACTGACAGGAAGTTTTATGAGATGCGGAGTTCTTCCAAGTCTGAAAAAAACTCTACCCCTCAACCTTCAGCTAGAGTTTAAAAAGGGTTTTTAAAGGGTAGAAAACCGAAGAGAAACAGTAGAAGGAAGATAATTGGCTGGTGAATTAAATAGATAAGTAGAGAATGTTTTCCAAGAAACGCCAGCGACAAAGTAACTTTATTATGGGGCCACTCTTTTTCAAAAAAAGCCTTTTTTGTTAAGCCGAGGTATTGACCAAGAAGAAGGTAGCCCACCCAGGGGATCATGGGGAAAAAATCCAACATACTTCGCTTCATGAGTCCTTGAAGAAAATAGGCCAGCTGGTTGTAATATCCCATTTTGTCCCAAAGGTTGCCGCCAATGATGATCAAAAGAGCTAAGGTTAGTTGTAAATGGGGAGGCACAGGCAGAAGAAAGTGTCCAAGGAGAATGCTAAAGCCGATACAGGTAAGGATTCCAAAAACAATAATGTAGTTGTTTGTGAAAAGCAGAGTGATGAGAAGAAGAATCAGCCCTATTCCAATAAGCCGGATAAACCTTTTAAAGTTAATGGAAAACGCTTTTTGAGGTTTATATTGATAGATAAAGGCGCTGGAAAGTCCTGCTGCCAGGAGAAACATTCCTGCAATCACTTCTGGGCCCCAGATCCACAACCATGGAACTCTTAAGGGAGAGATAAAGTTTTCTACATCAAATAAGAAGTGATAAAAGATCATTAAAATCACAGCCACACCTCTTATGAGGTAAGGAAGCTGTGCTCTTACAGGAGGCTTACTTTTGCTCATAGTAAGAGTTTATAAATTTTAAAAACTTTTTGATAGCCTGGCTGCGGTGAGATATTTTGTTTTTAAAGGCCAAACCCAATTCAGCTAAGGTCTTCTCTTCATTTTCAGGGATAAAAAGAGAGTCATAACCAAAACCTTCCTGACCTTTCATTTTTTTGGCAATTTGTCCTTTGAGAGTACCCTCAAAGTGGTGTTCCCTTCCGGAAGGGTCTAAGGCCACCAGAGAACAACGGAATTGGGCTTCTCGGTGATGAGCACTTCTAAGTGACATCATTTTAAGAAGCTTCAAATTATTTTCTATATCTGAAGCATGAGAGCCTGCATAACGGGAAGAATGAATACCAGGCATCATATTAAGTCCCATCACTTCCAGTCCGGAGTCTTCACCAACCACCCAAACTCCTGGTTTAATAGCTTGAAAGGAGCGAGCTTTGATTCGAGCATTTTCCAAAAAAGAGTTTCCTGTTTCTTCAGGTGCAGAATAATAACTCAGTTCTTTGGCTGTATGAAATTGTGTAAAAGGGGAGCCTGCCATGAGCGATTTAAATTCCCGAAGTTTTCCTTCATTAAAAGTAGCAAGCCAAATTTCCATATTTTAGAGAACCTTAAAAAAAGGTTGGAGGATGGTATTTTGGACTTCAAAGACCTTTTGGCAACCCATCTTGGCCGTATCCAGCATTTCCATTAACTGAGCCTTTGAAAAGGAGTGACTCTCGGCGGTGCCCTGCACTTCAATGAAATTATAGTCGGCGTTCATAACAATATTCATATCGGTGTCTATTTGAGAGTCTTCTTCATAATCCAGATCAAGAAGGATTTCAGAACCTTTTAGGCCGACGCTAATGGCCGCTACAGCGGTTTTTAAAGGAATGTTGGAAAGTGTTCCACACTCTTTGAGAAAGTTGAAAGCAAGAGCCAGAGCAACAAATCCTCCACTGATGGCTGCTGTTCTCGTACCTCCATCGGCTTGAATGACATCACAATCTACATAGATTTGTCGTTCTCCAAGGGCCGTTAAGTCAGTAGCTGCTCGAAGGCTCCTGCCAATAAGTCGGGAGATCTCTTGAGTTCGTCCACTTTGCATGGCTCGTTCTCGTTTAATTCGGGAGTGAGTGGAGCGGGGAAGCATTCCATATTCTGCAGTGACCCAGCCTTGTCCACTATTTTGAAGCCATTTAGGCACTTGCGGTTCAAGAGTGGCTGTACAAATAAGGTGAGTTTTTCCAAGTTTTATTTCGACACTGCCTTCCGCATGATCAATCACATGAGGCGTGATGGAGAGAGGTCTTATTTCATTGAGTTTTCTTTGGGTTCGCATTGGAAGTAATGTATTGTTTTTTTTGCGAGCTGTCCATGACTTCTTTAAAATTCACAATGCCTTCATAAAGGCCTTGCGCCAATTTCGTCTGATAGCTTGTTTTACTGAGTTTTTTCGCTTCTTTGGGGTTAGACAGGAACCCTAATTCAATGAGGACAGAGGGCATAGGAACATGGCTAATCACATAAAAGGGGGCCTGGTGGATGGTGTATTTAGTTGATTTTCTGGACCCTTTCCATGTTTTAAAAATGCTCTTGGCCAGTTCTGCACTTAGAAAAAGGCGAGAAGTTCGATAAAGGTCTTGAATAATGTTTTGCACATCTGGCTTCAAGCTAGAGGGCAAGGGCACGAGTGGGAGGTGTTGTCCATGTTGGAGTCCATTATTTTCTATGCTGGCTAAAAACATGGACTCCTCATCGGCGGGAAGTTGGTTTTGAAAATAAATCTCTCCCCCTTTCGCCGCTTTTTCTTGGGAAGCGTTCACATGGATGCTTAAAAAAAGATCTCCTTTGAGCTGGGTGGCTATCTGAGCTCTTTTCGACAGGCTCACAAAAGAATCCCTTGTGCGAGTTAAGAAGGCTTTAAAGCGAGGGTCTTTGTTCAAGTAATTGGCTAACTTTTTGGAAACTTGGAGGGTGATTTTTGATTCTCTTAAATTTTTATAAGTGGCCCCATGATCTCGGCCGCCATGGCCAGGGTCTATAATAACTCGAAAAGCAAAGGTCATTGTTGGCCAATAAAGAAGGATAGAAGAGGTGAGTAAAAGGAGCCATTTTTTCATATAAAAATAGTGTAATCCATAGGCTGGCTTTAGAGGATGAGATTTATTAAAAACCCTGCTTTTGTAAGGGCAAAAAAAAAAGCGACCTGGAAGGGGGGGGAGGGGCCAGGTCGCCAAGGGGGGGATGCCTTTATACTAAAGCAAGGGGTGTGCCAAGTTGATTGCACTCTCAGATGCATTTAAAGCGAGGAAGGGCGTTGTTTGAAGGGGAAGCTTTTTTCTTTTTTCTCCAACATTGGACCGAGTTTTAAGAGGAATTTGGCGGAAATTTTGTATCTTGTTGAATTTACATGACTTTTTAAATAATAAAATAAAGCCAAGGTGGTTCAAGTTTGGTTCTATAGAGTGAATAATTTTCAGACATCCAGAGGACAATTTGTGTTCCTGTAACTGGTCCTCTCCTCTATGGGGGTGGGGCTGTGCTTATTTCCTCATATAGGGTAAAGACTTTTTTCAGGTTTTTTATGGTTTAGGGATGGGGGGCTGAGAAGAGACTTAATACAGTTCCTTTTGGCAAAGGACAGAGCTTCTATTCTTGTCTTGCTGTCTTGCTGTATAAAGCTTTTTCCTTCTTGCTATATTGACGACATTACAAGAAGAAATATAAGGAATATATGATAAGAATTAAAATGAAATTTTTGAATACTTTCGTTGTGGGGGTGATGATGTCTTTTTCTGCTGGTTCGAATTTAAAGATGAAGAAGGCGACCTTTGCTGGTGGTTGCTTTTGGTGTATGGAAGCTCCTTTTGAGAAGCTTCATGGAGTCAAAGAGGTCATTTCTGGTTACACTGGAGGGCATAAAAAAAATCCTTCTTATAAAGAAGTATCTCAGGGTGGAACGGGACACCGGGAAGCTATTCAAGTGATTTATGATCCACATTTGATTAGCTATAGGGAGTTATTGGATTTTTTTTGGAGGCAAGTAGACCCTACAGATGCGGGAGGGCAATTTGTGGACCGAGGAGAACAATATACAACTTGTATTTTCTATCATGATGAAGAACAAAGACGGGAGGCGGAAGAGTCTAAAAAGGAGATTGCTAAAAAGTTTAAAAAACCTATTGTGACCCCTATTGTGAAGGCTATGGAGTTTTATCCGGCAGAAGATTATCACCAGGATTATTATAAAAAAAACCCTCTTCGTTATAAGTTTTATCGTTATCGTTCTGGTCGCGATCAATTTTTAAAAAAAGTATGGGGGTCTAAAAGAGATTTTAAGGAAGAATTAAAAAAACGCTTAACGCCTCTTCAATATAAAGTCACTCAAGAAAACGGCACAGAACCTCCTTTTAAAAATAAATATTGGAACAACACTCAAGAGGGTATTTATGTAGATGTTGTTTCTGGGGAACCTCTTTTTAGTTCTAAAGACAAGTTTAATTCAGGTACAGGGTGGCCTTCTTTTACGCGTCCTCTTGTAAAGGAAAACGTTGTGGAAAAAGAAGATCGTTCTTTATTTGTGACGCGTACGGAAGTTCGTTCAAAAAAAGGCAATTCACACTTAGGTCATGTTTTTCAAGATGGTCCTCCTCCTACAGGGCTGAGGTATTGTATAAACTCAGCAGCCTTGGAGTTTATTCCCGTTCATGATTTGAAAAAAAGAGGTTATGGAGAGTTTTCGTCTTTTTTTTCAAAAGGGGATAAGGGCTCTGTCCAAGAAGAAGAACCCTCTGCAAGTCCGTAAGAAAGTTTTTAAGTTTTATAGGCAGCCAGTGACGTAAATTGTGTTCCTACTGTTGATCAAGTGGTCAATGGTCAAACTGAGGGAGGCTTGAAAAATAAAACATATCATATATTTTAGGCGGGAAATATGGGGAAACATTAAGTGAGTTTCATCAATTTTCTAAAGTTGATAAGAGAGGTTTTCTGTTTGATGACTTGTAAAAAATTGATCAACCTGTTTGACCCAGTGAATTTGTTTTAAAATATCGGGGCTGAGGCTTTTCAGGTGTTTTTTGTTGGAGATGGGAACAAAGAATTCCTCAAACCCTAGCTTGAGAGCTTCTTTAATGCGATTTTCTGGAAAACTAACAGCTCTTATTTCTCCAGTTAATCCCACCTCTCCAAAAAAGCAGGCTTTGGGAGAAACTTCTTTATTTTTAACAGCTGAAATAAGAGCTGCTGTTACAGCAAGGTCTGCGGCTGGTTCTTTGAGTTTTAATCCGCCAACAATATTCACATAAATATCATTTTTGGAAAGTCCCAGATGGAGGTGTTGATCTAGAACGGCTGCAAGAAGATGTATGCGATTGACGTCAAATCCAATGGATGTGCGACGAGGCATGGCCAAAGGAGATGGAGATGTTAGAGCTTGCACCTCACAGAGAAGGGGACGTGTGCCTTCCATGGCTGGAAAAACCGTGGACCCAATAAGTCGCTCGCCATTTCGCTCTTCAAGAAAAAGTTCCGAAGGATTTTTAACTTCTTCGAGACCTGTGGAGTGCATTTGGAAGACTCCCAGTTCATCAGTGGCGCCAAATCTGTTTTTAAGGGCCCTTAGAAGGCGAAAGTGTGAATGTCCTTCCATGGAAAGAACCGTGTCAACCATGTGTTCAAGAGTTTTCGGACCAGCCAGATTTCCTTCTTTTGTGACGTGTCCCACAAGAAAGATGCTGATGTTTTTCCCTTTTGCCAAATTCATTAGTTGATTGGCACATTCTCTAACCTGGGAGACCGTTCCTGGAGCAGAGGGTAACTCTGCCGAGAAGATGGTTTGAATGGAGTCTATAATCAGGATTTGAGGCTTTTCTGTTTCTGCAAGGTGAAGGATGCTTTCAAGGCGACTTTCACTGGCGACTTTGATTGAAGGCGTTTTAATATTTAATCTTTTAGCGCGTAAAGCGGTTTGTTGAACACTTTCTTCGCCAGAAACATAAAGGACAGAGTGTTTGTTTTTTCCAAGTCCTTCAGCCATTTGTAGTAAAAGCGTGCTTTTTCCAACGCCAGGGTCTCCTCCAAGAAGAGTGTAGCTGCCAGGAACCACCCCTCCACCTAATACGCGGTTAAGTTCGGAGATATTCGTAGAAAAGCGATTTTGCACTTGTTCTTGTTGAGCTGTTTGGCTTAGAAGCACAGCAGAGGTGTGAGGCGTGGAAGATGAAAAGGTTGGTTTTTGTTTTTGGAACACTTCTTCCACAAGAGAGTTCCACTCTCCACAGTCTCGACAGCGCCCCTCCCATTTTGGGAATTGGGCTCCACAGTTTTGACAAGTGAAAACAATTTTTGTTTTAGCCATCACTCTTCCCCAGACTTCGGTTGCTCGACCATAACATTTTCCCAAAAGAGAGGCAAAAGAAACAAGCGGGCTTGTCATCAAAAAACTGGGCTGTTGTCGAGTCAAGAACCTCTCTCAAAATCTGTTACCAAAGAAGGGTTCTCTCTGGAAGAGAAGGGAAAGTGTGGATTTTCACCAGGAGAATTTTTAGAATAATAAGGATGAGGGGTGGTTTCTTTTTCTTTATTTTTCTTTTTGCCTTTTTTAAAGTTCAGGCGGATTTTTTAAAGCCAGCCAGAAAGTGGATTCACAGGCCGTCAAAAGCGCTTTCTGTTTCAAAAAAAATTCAACCTCATAATTTAAAAGAACAGGCGCTTTTAGACTTTTTTAAAGGGCAGATGTTTTTAAAAAAACAGCAATATCGACAAGCTTTGAAGTTTTTTAAAAAAAGCATTGAGAATAACATTTCTTTAAAAAGTTATGCTTATTGGTACATGGGGAAAGCTTACTTGCAACTGGGGCGTTTAAATAAAGCGCAGCAATCTTTGCAGGTGGCTTTATCTTTTCGCCCTCCCCGGCGGTTGAGTTTATATATTCGATTTGATCTTGCCAAAGTGGCTCTTGCAAAGCGGCATTGGAGAACTGCTTATCGTTATTTGAGGCGCTTGGAAAGAAGCTGGAGGGGCACACATTTTCATCCAGAGATTTTATGGATGTTGACTCAGGTAGAGATAGCTCGGCATCGCAGTTGGCGCTCTTGTTTTTGGGCACGAAAGCTTTTTTACAGATATCCAACTTTTGACAAGATTGAGACGTGGGGAGTGGATTTAAGGAGAGCTAGAGTCGGTGCATATCAATTATCCTGTGACCTCACTTATAAAGATATGATCAAGCGCATTCGGTATTTGCAGTGGCAAGGTTTATCGGTTCAAGCTCGGGAAGAGATCAGGACCTATCTGAATTTGCATAAGGACTTGTCGTCTTTTCAAAAAGAAAGTCTT
>RFKI01000074.1 GCA_003694355.1 Bdellovibrio sp. | reverse complement strand
GCAGTTATAAGGGATTTCTTAAGGCCGTTGGAAGTCTTTTTGTTTTCGCATGTAAATAAATGATAAATAATTTGGCTTATTTTGAAACAAAACTCTAAAGCGAGTAATGTTTTTAATATAAATTAGAAAGAAGTTGTATAGAGTTATCATTGTCTCCTAATAGAAGTTGGGAGGATTCATTGGCTCCCCAGCACTTGACGGAATTGTTGGAAAAATATGCACAGAAGCTATTTCCATTTGAAGATGAAAGAAGTTTTTGAGGGCCACTTATTCCAGGAACAGTAAGTGGTGTTTTTGATAAGAGGATGTCAATTTGTCCAAGCTCTTTACTATAATTTCGTCCCCAACATTGAACAGATCCATCACTTAATAAAGCACACATAGCTCCATACGTCCCAACAATTTGAGTGGCTGTAGTGATACCGCTGACGCTGGTTGGAGCATTTTTAGAGCCAGAGGTTCCATTACCCATATTGCCAAAGCCATTATATCCCCAGCAAGTGATGGATCCTGTATTGAGAACGGCACAGGCTGTGGTAGAACTGGCGGCGATATAGATTGCAGAATTCACTCCTGTATTAAAGGGAGAAAGAACGTTAGCTGTTGAGGCCGTATTCCCTGTTTGCCAATAGTTATTTCGTCCCCAACATTGCACGTTGCCACTTGTAAGTCGAGCACAGGTGAAGTCTTGGCCCGTAACAACTTGCTCCACATTGGTTAGGACTTGTGTGGGAGAAAGCCGATGGGTTGTGTCTCCTAGCCCCAGTTGTCCATAAGTGTTGCGGCCCCAACACCAGAGTGTCTTGTCAGATTTGACAGCGCAGTTATGATAGTATCCAGCAGCGATTTGAATAACATTATGGATCCCTGGAAGTAAAACAGCAGAGGTTTGGTGGTTAGTTGTACCATCTCCCAGGGTTCCATAGCTTCCGTTATTCCCCCAACACATCACATCTCCATTACTTAAAAGAGCACAAGAATGATTGAATCCTAATTGAATATCAATGGCATTGCTTAAATTAACAACAGTCTGTGGGATCACTTTACTCTTCCATGTATTGTTTCCTAAACCAAGCCGTCGCCCACCCCATCCAGCGCATTTAGCAGTTCCATCCGAAAGAACAGCACATCCGTGGTAGGGGCCTGTGGTGAGAGATAAAATGCCACTGCCAAGTCCTGTAATATCCGTTGGTGTGGATTTACTATTGGAGGTGTAACCAAGCTGACCAAACTCATTAGATCCCCAACAATAGATAAGGCCCATTTTTGAAAGGGGGAGAGAGCAGTTAGACTGATATCCTACGGAAACAGAGGCCACATTGGACAGAGATGTTATTTGAGTGGGGTATCCGGAATTGTTTTTAGTTGTGTAATTGCCCATTTGCCCTACTGAATTCATGCCTAAACAAAAGACTTGCCCTGAAGTATCCGTGAGGCAGTTGTGATTGGCTCCTGGAGAAATTGATGCAATGTTTGTCATGGGGGCAGACCCAGTGGTGTTTAAGACATCCACCGCATAGGCTTTATAGATGTTGGTGCTATCTGCGAGCATACTATATCCATTGTTACCCCAACATTTCGCAGTTCCATCATTTAAAAGAGCACATGTGGATGAAGCACCCGCTGAAACTTTAGCCACGTTGGTGAGGTTTGTGGTCGTGCCAGAGTGAGTATTGTTATTGAGGTTTGGAGCGGAGGTGGGAACTTGCACAAGGGCTGGCGCATAAATATATGTGGTTAAAGTGTTGTTGCCAACTTGACCACGACTATTATACCCCATGCACTTGACTGTTCCATCAGTTAAAGATGCACAGGTATGGTTATCTCCAAGGGCAATGCTTTGAGCTGACGTGATTCCACTAAAAATGGGAACACTAGAACTATTATTAGAACCGTTGCCCAGTTTTCCAGCCCATCCATTGCCCCAACAATAAACATCTGTGTTTGCAAGAAGAGCACATGTGTGTGATCCATTTCCATCAGCATCAATATCAATGGCTGTACTAATTCCACTAACAGTAACAGGAGTGGTTTGGGACGCAGTAGATCCATTACCAAGGCGTCCAGAAGCTCCATTCCCCCAACACTTAATGGTTTGATCAGAAAGAAGAGCGCAGGAGTGTTCTCTTCCTGTAGCAACCTTTATGGCGTTGGTGATACCTAAAACTTCAACAGGAGTGGCAGAGTCTATTTTAGTTCCATTGCCAAGTTGCCCGTAGAAGTTACTTCCCCAGCATTTGACTTTTCCATTACTAAGAACAGCGCAGGTATGAAACCTGGAGTTACTAATATCTACAGTGTAAATGGCATTGGTGGTTGTGCTCACTGTATTGAGACTCGAAGGAGAGGTAATGGTGAGAGTTTTAAGGCCGCCATCCATGACCATTAAAGTTCCTGTGGTTTGCCCATTAGCGTCTGTGGGAGTAGATGGTTGGTTTGCAAAATTGTAACTGCCTCCACTTACAGAAAAGTTCGGAGTGACACCACTTACAGGGTTTCCATATTGATCTTTTATGGTGAATGTAACCGTAAATGGAGTCATGTCTGACCCAATCTCAGGGGCAATGGAAATACTGGACTGGGAAGGATGAGGAGAACCTGCAGAAATCGTAAATGAGTTACTGTTTTGAGATAGAGAAGGTGTTCCGCCACTTCCTGTTGTATCGGGTTTTGTGACAGTAAGAACTTTGTTGCTGCCAGCTAAGTCAATGTTTAATCCACAAGAAGAGCAATCAACAACTCCAGCAACAGCTTGTTTAGAGGTGGTTCCCATAAGGGAGCCTGTTCCTGTAGAAAGAGTGAAAGTTAAGGTCTGATTAGCATCCACCCCTGTTGTGACAAGGTTGCCATGAGCATCTTGAATTTCGACTACAGGCTGTTGTGCCCATGCGGTGCCGGCAGTCCCTCCTCCAGGCTGAGTGGTAAAGACCAGTTGGCTTGCGGGCCCATGAACGAAGGTGATAGAGGATCCCGTTTTGCTAATGGGGGAGGTAATGCTAAGGACTTTTGTTTCTGCAACGGTGGAAGAAAGGGTACAGGTGGAAATACCGTTTGCATCAGTGGTACTGCAAGCACCATAAGTGTTCGAAGAACCTGTGGCACTAAAGGTTGGAGTCACATTAGGAACGCCATTATTAAGGCTATCTCGAAGAGTAATGGTGATGGTTGAGGTGCTTGTGCCATCAGCCGTGACATTGTTGACCCCTGTAATGCTTGATGTGGAAGGATCTGGGGCCCCAGGGAGTGCTGTTGCCGTAAATGTCAATGTGGCTGGTGATCCTGGAAGGGGTTGGTCTTTTCGGCTGACCGTTAAGGTCTGTGCACCAAGGGAGCTTCCAAGCGTCCAGGTGGTGGACGCAAGGCCCTGGCTATTGGTTGTGGCAACAGCAGGGTTCGCGCTACCTCCATTATTAGGGGAAAACAGGATTTGAATTCCAGAAACAGGTTCATTGTTTTCATCGAGAACTTTTACCTGAAGGCTGGAGCTGAGGGGTTGTAAGATAGAAGCGCTTTGATTGTTTCCAGAGATAAGAAGCAAATGGTCCGCCTTCATCTGGTTGGTGATGCCTGGAGCAAAGTCTTGTTCTACAGAGGAGTTTTTATAAGGCTTACAGCCAACAATAAGGCTAAAGGAGAGCAGAAAAACTATAAGAAATAAATATTTTTTTGTCATAATAACGTCCTACAAATCTATATATAGCTTTTCGGAATTTAAACCATAAAGTTTAGATAAAGGTTGAGGTCATACGATTGAAATGATTAAGAATGTAGATAAATGAGTCATATTTATTTTATGACTTCATATTTGTTTCAGATTGATTCAGAAATTTCTTAGAGTGTTTCAGGAGTCTTTTAAAATAGCTATTTCTTAAGCCAAGGTGGCACACCTGTATTTTGGAAAATACGAGGATCTAGGTTATTCGTCAGCAGGAATTCACAATATTTAATGGCGTCAGAAGATCCCGGTATGGGAGCTAGAGCACTTTTAGCATGCTCCAATGTGGCATAAGCAACTTCTGCAGCGGTCCATCCCCCAAAAAGGACTCGTTCTAAGGATCTTAAGCCATGTTTTGAAGTGCTTAGAAAGGATAGGTTTTTTTCTAAGTGTCCAGCAATTTCTTCATAGGCTTTATTTCCCAAGTTATATAGATCCCTCATGCGACTAATTTCTTTGTTAATAAACTCTTGGGCAAGAGGGTGGTGTACAAGGTCAGGGGGAAATTGAGAAACCAGATAACTGCTTGATGCTAACTCAAACCCTTGATCCATTTTTAAATCAAAAGAGGAGCGAGGTACAAGAAAGGAGAATAAGTAAGAAAGAAGATATCCTCCCAAATCAAAGCGCCCAATGGTAGAAAAATAATAAAGCGAGAAGGTTACAAAAGCCGCCTTCATATTTGGTATAACAATTCTATTAATGAGGTGTTTATGGTTTTGCCAAATAGTATTATCTTTATTGTTAAAAGATTTATGAAGCCAGAGCTCTACCATATTCATGTTGGCTTCTTTTCCTTCAAGGCGTTTATTAAAAAGGTCTTTATGTTGTTCATCGTATTGCACTTTCATCCAGACATCCGCTCCCCCTACAACATTTAACATACCACTTAGAACAAAACTTAAAATGATATAACGAGAAAGGTAAAGGAAGGACTCATCTCCAAACATTTCATCAGGGTGAACAAGTTCAAGCATTCCATCTTCAATTCCTGCTGTAAATAAGACCATGGACAGTAAACTTAATGGATAGCTAATTTTCCAACCGCTGGCCACATAGCGAACAGCTCTTGCTGCATTTTGAGGTCGGCTGAGCATTTCTTTCACGGTAAATACGCGGTCAATTTGCCTATTGTTGTGACGGCTTAATTTTTTAAGTAAGTTCTGAATAAAATGTCTTTCTACAAATCTTTTTGGGGCAAAGGGGGCTTCAGAAAGCTCTTTGGACGTTTCAAAAAAGATAGGGTTTTTCGAAACTTGACTCACGTATTTGGTGGCCTCTTCGGGAGATATTTCAAGTTGATGGATTAAATGGGAAGAGCGTTCTTTTAAAAAATCAGGATTTTCTGATAGGTTAAGGAGGCTGTTGTCATCGAGAATAATTTTATTTCTTTTTAGAAAATCCTTTAAAAATTCTTCAGTGGCAGCTTTGTGGATGTTCATCAGATAATGTCTAAAAAAGAATCTTTCTTTTTGAGATATTTTTTGGATGTCTCCACTGGCCCAATTTTCAATAAGCCCTCGTGCATAAAGTTTTTTTAGGTCTTCATGATTCTTTAAGAACTTAGATGTGGCACGAAAAGCTTCTTTTAAAGCGGCAAGGTGGATTTTGTATTCCACATCAGCCATTTTGTTTTCCCAGGCTTTTATTTGTTCAAAGTGATCTGTTTTAAAGAAGGACAGGTAAAGGTGTTGCCATAACCACCTTTGTCCCCCATTCCATTTTGAAGGAAAAGTGATATGATCATGGCTGCGGGCGGCGACAAAAGCAAAACGGGGTTTAAGAAAAGCTGTCATCACAATGACTGGATGAAATACAAAAGATCTTGCCAGAAAATAAGGAGTCCAAAATCCTTGGGCCGTTCGTGTTTGAGATACAGATAAAGAGGGCCAACTCATTAAGAAATGTTTTATGGCATCTCCAAGAGTATCTATATTGGAGTTTTTAGTTTTTTGTTTTGAGGTTTGAATTCTTTTTTGAATAAACCCTCCTGTTTTAGTGGCAAGAGTTTTGAAGTTTTTAAATGTTTTAAACCACCAATGAGCCTCTAAAGATTGTTGGCGTCGTTTTTCAATGCTTTCAATGATTGCTTGTACTTGAGCTGTTTGTTCAGGGGTGAAATGACTCAGGTCTTCTGAAGGATTAGTGCTTTGATCTTTTATAAGATCTTCTCCGAGATTTTTTAAAAACTCTTCTTTGAGTTTTCTTTGCTGTTCAATAAATGGCTGAGGGTTGAAACGCTGTTTTAATGTTCGAAATTGTCCCCAAAGAATTTCTTTAGGGGTTTCATCTTTAAAAGGAAGGTAGGGGAGGAAAAAAGCTTCTTTTATAACTTGCACACGTTTCCAAAAGCGCTTTATAGGAGATCCTTTTGGAGGAGGGACGTTTTGTGCTTTATAGACATCAGAAAGCATCTTAAAAAAATTAATAATCCAATGTACAACAAGGGCTGGAGTGAGAATCATTGCCATAGCACCAGTAATTCCAACTGTTAGGTAAGGGATATTTTTTATAAGGTAGGGGATCAAAAAGAAGGGGTTCAGTCCTCTGAAGGTTTGAGCGAAGGTTTCATATCCAAGATAGGCAAAGTCGCTGACTTTTCCAAAAGTCATTGTGAAGAGATGAGTGATAAAAGTTTGAGACTGATAAAGATAGTGGCTGACAGCTTCTGGATAAGTGGCTGCAAGGGTCGCTGCAGCTGCTGTAGTGAATCCATATTTCATATAAGGATGTCTTAAAAGAGAGTAAACCCCTTCTCTCAAATAAGAAGCTGCTTTGAGATCAGGCTTTCTGTTTTTTGAAAATGCCGCAGCAAGGCTGGCTAGGGCATTTCTCAAAATAGGAAGTCCTGCAGGACGAGGCATTGACAGCTGAGCGATCACCCATCTGGCTCTGTTTAATAAGGAGTTTGATTTTTTATATTTGTCAGCAGCACTTCTAAGAGCCTGTTGAAATGTTTTCTCTTGTAAGAATTGAGTATTTAAGTGTTGGCTAATCAGTTCATATTGTTCGCTAATTCCAAGAAGCTCTCGTGCTTTAAGTGCTTTTTCCAGTCTTTTTCCATGTTTTATAAAAAGTTTTTTGGCTTGTTTCATGTGAGCGACATCTTCTCCTTCTTTTGTAAAGAAGAATTCTGCAGCATTTTGAGTGTACTCCATGAAGGCGGCCACTTTTTTGGCTGCAATGGGGAGGGTTTGAGGATCCACCATATTTACAGAAGCGTTAAAGAAAAGTTCATTAATATCAGAATAAGGAATCAAATCTTTTTCTGTAATAAGTTTATCGTGAAACTCAATGGCTCCATTTTTAATGTAAATGGTTTTCGCAGGGTTATTGGCTGGTATCGGGATTTTAAAAACAGGAAGACCGGTCCGTCCCAGAACTGTTTTGTATTTTTCAAGGTCAATAAAACTCAGGTATTCAATGTGTTGGTCTGAAAGGAAGGCATTTTCTTCTAAAAAAATAAGGTATTTTCCATAGAAAAAGATCGCTTTTATAGGGATGCTTCGTTCTTCAAAAACCTGTCCTTGAGTGAAAAAACTAAAGGTTGGCACAAGAGGGTCCCAACTTATGGAATTTTCCAACATAAGGTTTTGGGTTGAAAAAGAAGGTGATGTTGAATTTAGAAAATCACGATAGCGAATGACGTTTGAAGACTCTAAAACAT
>RFKI01000073.1 GCA_003694355.1 Bdellovibrio sp. | reverse complement strand
TGTGATAGGGAGCTCCGAAGATATTCAGGAAGACCTGGACTTACTCAATCAAAAACGAGGGGAAATTCAACGGATCTTGGGGCGGCGGCTACGAATGAAGTACTGCCCTACGTTGACGTTTCTTTTGGATAAAGGGCTTAAACATTCCATGAAAATTCATGATTTATTACAGCAGGTTTCCAAAAACACATCTTCTTAATATGAGGTTTATATGAAGCATGGTCTTTTATTGATAGATAAGCCGAAAGGCATGACCAGTCATTCTTTGGTTAATAAGGTTCGAAAAATTTTAGGAACTAAAGCTGTTGGGCATGCGGGAACTCTGGATCCCATTGCTTCAGGGTTGATGGTTCTGTTGGTGGGAGAGGGAACAAAACTTTCTCAATATATGATGTCTCAGGATAAGGGTTATGAAGTGGAAATTTTATGGGGAAAAACAACCGACACCTTTGATCGAGATGGTGAGGTTCTGTCTGAAAGGGATGTTAACCTTTCCGAAGAGCGTGTTCGTGAGGTTTTAAATCTCTTTCAAGGGACACTGTCTTTACAGGTGCCTTATTTTTCAGCCATGAAGATCAATGGTCGAAAGCTTTATGAAATGGCTCGAAATAAGGAAGTCTTTACGCCTCCTTACAAGGAAATGCATTTTTATGGAGTTCAGTTGTTAAGTCATGAAGGAGCTATTACGAAGGTTTCCGTGAAGTGCTCCAAGGGCAGCTATGTGCGCTCTTGGGTCCATGAAATGGGGCAGAAACTGGGTTGTGGTGCTATTATTCATGAACTGAGACGAGTGGAAAGTTCACCATATCACGTTCGTCAGGCTGTAACTCTGGAAGATTTACAAGCGGGCCAGGGAGAATCCAGTTTTATTCCTCTTGTGGAGGCATTACCTCACTGGAAAACTCTTTCCGTTAAAGGTAAGGACGCACGCCTTTTAAGGAATGGACAAATTTCTCATGATCTTTTTCAAAAACTGATTGTGGAGCAAAAACAGGCCAATCAGCGTCAAGAAACAATTGGTATTAAAATCACCAGTCAGGAGGGGCGGGAGCTGCTTTCCATTTTGGAAGCTCGGCCTTTTAAGGGATTGAAAATAAAGAGGGTTTTTAATGTTCCTGTTTGACGAAAGCAGGGAATAGAGGTAATCGATCTTTAAGCTCTTTTTGCCGATGGCCAAACGGCTTAAGGGGTTTGTAAAATGAAAGGAGAAATAATGGCACTACTTAAACAGGAAAAAGAAGAAATTATTCAGAAGTTTCGTCGTAATGAGCTGGACACAGGAAGTTCGGAAGTTCAGATAGCCCTTTTAAGCTATCGCATTCAACAACTTACAGAGCATTTTAAAAAGAATAAAAAGGACAATCATAGTCGTCGAGGACTCATTCGAATTGTAAATCGTCGTCGTAAGTTATTGGATTATCTTAAACGAACTGACGAAGACAAGTATCGGTCTTTAATTGCCAAGCTTGGCATACGAAAATAATAAAAGGAAAATCATATTTCATCTTAAGATAAAAAGTCAGGAGATCTCATGGCTATTGCAGAAGTTAAATTTCAATTAAATAACGAAGAAGTCATTCTTCAAACGGGAAAACTGGCCAAGCAGGCAGATGGCGCTGTATTGGTAAAGACTGGCAGCAATATGGTGTTGGTGACGGTGGTGTCCTCTAAAGAGGAGTCCAATTTTGATTTTTTCCCTCTGACAGTGGAATATTCAGAAAAATTTTATTCCACGGGAAAGATTCCTGGAGGGTATTTCAAAAGGGAAGGGCGCCCCACTTCGGAAGCCATTTTGAATTGCCGTCTTATTGACCGTCCGTTGCGTCCTTGTTTTCCTGAAGGGTATAAAAACGAAACTCAAGTGGTGGCGACCATCTTAAGTTATGATGGCGTTTATCCCATACACTCCTTAGCGGGTATTGGCGCGTCTGCTGCTTTACATATCAGTGACATCCCTTTTAACGGTCCTATTGCTACGGTGGTTATAGGGCGAAAAGATGGAGCGTTTATTGTTAACCCTGGACGAGGGGATTTGGAAAACTCCGATCTGGAGCTGACTGTGTCAAGCACATCTCGTGGGATTTTAATGGTTGAAGGAGAAGGGCAGTTTGTTAAGGAAAAAGATGCTTTGGAAGCTTTGAAGAAAGGATTCGAAGCTGCTCAACCAGTGATTCAGGCTCAAGAGGAATTACGACAGAAAGCTGGCGCCAAACCAAAGCGGCCCTATAAGACACTGGAAATTGATGAGTCTTTTCGTAAAGAGGTGGAGGCATTCCTCACGCCTCGCTTTCAGGAAGCCTTTGCCATTGATGAAAAACTGGAGCGATATGCGAAGTTTAGTGAAATCAAGGAGCAAGCTAAAGAGAAGTTTTTAGAGCCTTTAACAGATGAGGCTGAAAAAGAAAATCGTTCTAAGCAACTGAGTGCTATTTTTGGTGATCACAAATATTTCATGGCTCGTCAAATGATCTTAAAGGACAAAAAAAGAATTGGAGGACGAGGGTTTAAGGAAGTGCGTCCCATTTCTTCGGAAGTTGGTATCTTGCCTCGAGCACATGGGTCTGCTCTTTTTACGCGTGGTGAAACTCAGGTGTTAGGAACAGTGACTTTAGGTACAGGTGATGATGAACAAAGAATTGACGCTCTTCATGGGTCTATTTCCAAGCGTTTTCTTTTGCATTATAACTTTCCTCCTTTTAGTGTGGGTGAAGTGGGACGAATGGGTGGACAAAGTCGTCGTGAGGTGGGGCATGGTTTTTTGGCAGAACGAGCTCTTTCAGCCATTATTCCTTCCTTTGAAAAGTTCCCTTATACCATTCGTGTTGTGAGTGAGGTGCTTGAATCAAATGGATCCAGCTCTATGGGGACTGTCTGTGCAGGGCAAATGGCTCTTTTGGATGCGGGAGTGCCTGTTCAGGGGAATGTGGCTGGAATTGCTATGGGACTGATTAAAGAAGGCGATGATTATGTGATTCTTTCTGATATTCTAGGTGACGAGGATCACTTGGGAGACATGGACTTCAAGGTGGCAGGAACAAAGGACGGAATTACCGCTCTTCAAATGGACATTAAAATTGATAGCATCACCTTTGAAATCATGGAAGAAGCCCTTCAACAAGCTTTAGAAGGGCGTTTGCACATTCTTTCTGAAATGGAAAAAGTGATTAAAGCGCCTCGAGGGCAACTTTCTGAATTTGCACCACGCATAGAGACCATTAAAGTTAAGCCTGAGAAAGTGAGAGAAGTGATTGGTGCTGGCGGAAAAGTGATTCGTGGTATTGTTGATGCCACGGGTGTAAAAATTGACATTGAAGATGATGGGACTATTCATGTGGCTTCCAGTGACCCTGCAGCTTCAGCTAAGGCCATTAAAATGATTCAGGATATTTGTGCCGAGGCTGAAGTGGGGCAGGTGTACAAGGGCAAAGTAACGAAAATCACTGACTTTGGTGCATTTGTAGAAGTTTTGCCAAATA
>RFKI01000072.1 GCA_003694355.1 Bdellovibrio sp. | reverse complement strand
GGCTTTTATATGAAAAAAGTATTATGTTACAAAACTAAATTTAAAAACTTAAAATGGATCCTTTTATTTACAGGTATGGTTTTGATTAATGGGATAGGTTGCACAAAAAAGAAGCCTCTCAAATATGAAATCAGCCAAGACTCTTATATTAAAAAAAGTCTATTCTCATTTAAAAAATACCGATTGGTTGTAGGCATAGAGAGAGCCGATGAAAACCTATCCCAAGCATTGGTGGGGCTCCCTCACAATCTCGGCCAAGTTAAAGTGAAAATATCAGAAAATCTCTTTAAAGTCTTATCCATCAAAGACTCTCCTTTTATCCAGACGAATTACCACAGCAATACACCTTTATCTCCTAAGGCCATTGCTGTTTTTCCCATAAAAGATCATTTTGATATCGTTCGCCTCAAAAATGACTTTGGAGAGGTCACTCATAAAATTGTTGAAGATCGTCAAAAACCCTGGAACCAGCGAGCTTATATGAGAGTCAGATGGGATGCTGAAACCTCCAAAAACTTTTTATTTCTTTTCAAGATTCACCAACTCCAAATGGTTTCCTCTGAATTAATAGAACAGCCCTCCTTTTCAAAAGATGGCCAATTCAGTGTTCTTATTAGGTATTATTTAAAACCAAAAAATGAAATGAAATCCTATTATGCTGACTTAAGAGTTTACCTGATGCCCGTCAAAGAATATAAAAAGAATTTTCCAACTCGCCTTTTAACAAAAGAAGACCTTAGAAAATTTGGCGTGTTTGTCAAAAAAGATTACTATCAAAAAGACTATGAATTCACTGGACAACTTAAAATGTATCCACTCAAATTTAACGTCTGTGAATCTTCAAGGAAAGACACTTGCTCGCATAACAAGATCATCTGGTACTTAAATAAGAATTTCCCTAATCATTTAATTCCTTTAGCTCAACAAGCTGTACAGTCCTGGAATAAAGCCTTTCAAACTCAACTACAACGCAAAGACAATGTCGTTGTTTTAAACTTAAGAGAGCGTAAAAATGCTTTAGACCCCAGATATAATGTGATTGCCTTTCATCCCTATTCTCCAAAATCCAGTCCTTTAGGTGTTGCGTCCATTATTTCCGATGAAGAGACAGGGATGACGATCTCTGCAAAAGCCAATATCTACGGAGCGACTATCAGAAGATCTCTTAGAATCCTTGACTACTATCTCAATCAAATAAAAACCAATTCTTTCTCTTTTCCGCCTCTCTCTTTAAAACCTCAAAAAGACCCCATCCCTCAAAGCTGTACCGCTCAAGAGGAAAAGGAACTTCTTAAAAAAGTGAAGAATCAAATTCGAGACATCATCACTCCTGTTAAAAAAGTCTCTTCTCAAACACAAATCAAAACAAATCTCTTGAAAAAGTCCACCAACTTCTTTATGCAAGAATTGCTTAAAGATTTCTCAGTTTCTTCTTCAAATTCAAAGCTTTTATCTCTTTTATCTCAAAATATTTTCATGGAAAACAAAGAAAAAAAGAAATTCTTTCAATCTCCTTATCAAACCTATAGTGTCTACGACAAGAGTCCTCTTGATATTTCTTTATTAAACTCATCCATAAACCTCTATTTAAAACAGAAAAAAACCATCAATTTCATTAAAGAAAGAGCCTTTAAAAATATTTTTATGAACACCATCCTTCACGAAATGGGTCATGGTTTTGGTCTAAGGCATAATTTTAAAGCTTCTTTAGACGAAAAAAACTACTTAAGTGGATGGAAAAAGTCAGAAAATAAAAATTATCTTTCAAAATTCAAATACGCCACGTCTTCTGTTATGGATTACATTGACAGTTTTGATATCATCACCCAATCCCATTATGAACTAGGTCCTTACGATTTAGCAGCCATTAAGTTTATTTATGACATGTCTATTTCCCCAAAAGATTCTATTTTTAATAGAAATTTCAAATTTTGTACCGATGAAGACCTCTATCAAATTCCTAAAGATTTTGAATGTCAAAAGTTCGACATAGGAAACAACTTCAACCAAGTGACCCTCCAAAGAATCTCAGAGTTTGAAAAACTTTACCCTCTCACACACCTAAAACTCAATAGAGAGTTTTTCCAAAACACTCCTGAAAAGATATATTCTTTTGTTATAGAGCATTTTATGATTCCTCTGCGATCCAATATGGACCTTTTCCATCAAAAACTCTCTGCTCAAAATCATCAGGATAGCTCAAACAACCTCTGCTCAACCCCCTTTATCCAAAAATCTATCCAAAAAGGAGAGGCCACCTGCAACCCGCAGGAAAATCTTAGCTTTTTACTAGGAACACAATTTCTAGTCAAAGAAATGCTCCTGGATGAAAAAGGTAATTTTCTAAAGGACCCTTCTGAGTATGAAGCGGGAGGTTTTGCAGATCTTCTTTATGCCAATTATCTTTCTGAACAATTTTTCTTAAATGTTCTCTCCACACCAGATGTGAAAACAAAAAATATCAGCGGCCATACCGTTTCTTTACCTGTAGGAATAGGAAAATACTTAAGCTCTCAACTCACCCGGTTGCCTTGGGAAAATGGTTTTGAACACATTGGTTTTAATATAGATAAACTAGCAGCCCTTCAGGCCTTAGCCTCTGAAAGGCTAGATCTTACAACAAAAGATAACAGTTTCACTAAAAGAATCGTGTATAGCCCTTATTACTACTCATTAAACTTTCTATTTATTCGATCCATTTTTTCATCATTAATACAAGACAACCAGTGGACATTTCAATTAGGAAACGATACTTATATAACATCTATTCCCCAAACCCTAAAGGCCTATGCTCTCGTGGAATCTTTTTCCACTTTTTCTCTAAGATCCCACCCCGTTTTGGATATGAGTTTAAATTTAAAGGTTTGTAAGAATAGTCAAAGAAAAGACTGCATCCCCACAGGGGCAAATAATCTTTCTGCAAAAACACTCAAAATCCCCATGAACTACGGATACCTTCTTGTTCCAGAAAACTCTTTTCAAACCAGCATCAGTTTTCAGTTAGCACAAAAAATAGAAAACTTTGAACGCGCCAAAAATGAATTAACAAAACTGAAAACTCAACCTAAAGCTTTAAATTTTATTGACCAAAAGATAAAAGAACGACAAAAGAAGATCTATGAGCTTTTCACAAAGCCACCATTTTCTTTAAAACTAAACTTCAAAAATGTAGAAAATGACTTATCATCACCTCATTTAACCGCTGCTCTCAATAACTATATTCAACAGTGTCCCCTTTCGAAAAATTCATTAGCTATAAATGACTATTTTCAACACATTCAACTCATTCAAAACCTTCAAACGATAAAAAAAGCCATTCAGGAAGATGAGAACAAGTTTCTTACATACCTTGATCAAAACATCAATGGATTAGACCAAAACATTCAGGATATAAAGGAAACCCTTAAAATGATCTTACTTTATAACTTATGGACAAATGAAACTAATTTTTAATAAATGAATTAATTTGCTCACCGAACTCGGAGCACTTAACTTCAACCACGTCCTTAACACCTTCAGCTCTCATTAACCGAGCAAAGTCATAGGTTACATGTTTGGAGGCTATAGCTTGGCTCATTCCTTTTATAATTAAATCTGCAGCTTCATTCCACCCAAGATGCCTCAACATCATCTCTCCAGATAAAATCACTGACCCTGGATTTACCTTATCTAATCCCGCATACTTAGGAGCTGTGCCATGTGTGGCCTCAAAAACAGCATGGCCTGTGCTATAGGAAATATTCCCACCAGGCGCAATCCCTATACCTCCCACCTGAGCTGCTAAAGCATCTGACAAATAGTCCCCATTTAGATTTAATGTAGCAATCACATCAAATTCCAAAGGACGTGTTAAAACTTGCTGTAAGGCAATGTCAGCAATGGCATCTTTCACTAAAATTTTTCCAGACTCTAAAGCCTCTTGTTGTTCCTGATTCGCCACATCCTCACTTTTTTCTTTTTTGGTCTTCTCCCACTGACGCCATGTATAGGTTTGATCGGGGAATTCCTTTTCAGCCACATCATATCCCCAATTGCGAAAGGCACCTTCTGTGAATTTCATAATATTGCCTTTGTGAACAAGGGTGACTGATTTTCTCTTTTGCTCAAGAGCATACTGAATGGCCGCTCTCACAAGACGCTGGGTTCCTTCACGCGACACTGGTTTTAACCCAATGCCACAGCTTTCCGGAAAACGAATCTTCTTGTACCTTTCAGGAAAACTCTCCTTAAGAAACTGAAGCACCTTTTTAACATCCTCTGAGCCCTCTTCAAATTCAATACCCGCATAAATGTCCTCTGTATTCTCCCTAAAAATCACCATATTCACATGTTCTGGGTGCTTAACAGGAGATGGTACACCTTCAAAATATCGAACCGGTCTTAAACAAACATAAAGATCCAAGGTCTGACGAATGGCCACATTCAAGGAACGAATTCCCCCTCCCACAGGCGTGGTTAATGGTCCCTTAATGGAAACCAAATACTCTTTTAAGGCCTCAATGGTTTCTTCAGGCAACCAGTTATTGAACTTTTTATAAGCTTTCTCCCCGGCATACACCTCAAACCACTCGATTTTCCTTTCTCCTTTATAGGCCACCTGAACAGCATGATCGAACACCTTCTGAGCGGCCGCCCATATGTCTGGCCCCGTTCCATCCCCTTCAATAAAGGGAATAATGGGATGATGGGGAACATGAAGTTTTCCATTTTGAAGAGTGATTTTTTCGCCTTGGGAAGGAGGAGTTATAGCCATTTTTAAACCTCGTTTTTAAAAGTTTAAAAACAGGCTATAGTTGAAGCCAAAAGGAGTCAACTCTTGGCCCTTTACGGCAGAAAGCCATCCTTCCTGCCGCATGTTGATGAGTGAGTCAAAAATAACAACTTTCTTTTTAGGTTTATGAGACCTTGTCGTGCCTTCCCCCACTTAGAAGGGCACAGACACATACATGTTATAATAAGTTGCATCAGGAGAAAATAAAGCAAATTGAGTGTTCACATCCTGAAAATGTTCAACATAGAGGTCAACGTGAACCTTTTGAATGGAAAACCCTGTACCCAAATCAAAGTACATATTTGAAGAATTGGTGGCAGCTTCTTTATAGGCACCGGACTTTTTATCATAAATCAGCCCTGGATATTTATATAACTGATAAGTGCCCAGAGCTGAGTAAAAGCTGAGTTTCTCAGAAGGAGAATAAGTCACACGCCCCTCTCCAATCAAACGCAACCAATCCACCCCGTTCAAATATTCTCTTTTCCCCAACCTCAAATAATAACGAGGATTCAAAGTAACATCCAGGTTCCATTTGGGAGAAAGCTTTTGAGATCCCATTAGATAATAACGGAATTGATGAGTTTGTGATGACACTTGGAGAGTTCCTGATGGGGTTTCCACATTTCGTTTTAAAGTTCTTTCATCAGTTGGCAGATAATAACGAAACTGCTGAATAAATCCCATATCCCCCAATTTCCAGAACTGTCTTCCATCAGAAAAAATGAAAGTCAAATAATCTGGATAAGTTTCCATTCGACTTCCTTTAGCTACACTCGAAATGATCTCAGGACGCAAAGCCAAAGACTGCTTCTTATTTAATTTATAGGAAATTTTGGGATACCAATAAATGGTCGTGGAATTCATATAGGCCTTTTCAGGAGTGTATAAAAATACTCCAAGGCTTCCACTCCAGGCGCTTTTTTTAACTTTTTTAAGAGATGCTTTTAGAGCATTTTCTTCTTCAACACGCCCCTTTCCTGAAGTATTTGAGTTCTGAGCAGCGCCCTGCTCTTCTGTACCTTCAAGGTAACTGGCTTTTTGTTTGCCTTTGGCGGCCCAAAGAGTACTTGCAGCCAAAAAGATACTTAAAGTCACCACAACACTTTTTTTCATGATTTTTTCTCCCTCAGTCTTGATTATTAAAAAAGGTTATCCCCTTGTTTTTTAATTTTTTATAAACCCAAAGCAAAAGCAGTGCCTAAAATCTGGTGTCACAATGACTCGATTAACATGGCGCGTCCATTTCTTCAAGGGAAATATGGGGAGCAAGAAAAAATTTCTGGTTGGGATAAGCGGACTCGAACCGCTGACCTCCACCATGTCAAGGTGGCGCTCTAACCAACTGAGCTATATCCCAATAGGTTGAGAGATAATAAAATGAGCCACTTTATCTATGCAAGCACTAAAATCCTCTTCGCCTGAAAAAATTTCATTTGCAAACTGACAAGATGGCTCTACAAACTGTTGATGCATGGGTTCTACCTGAGAATAAAACTGCCTGAGAACCCCCTCTTGAGTGCGCCCCCTTTCTTCCACATCTCTTTTTAGTCGACGTTTCAATCGTTCCTCTGAACCCGTTTTTATAAAAACAGAATAATGAAGGTGCTTTCTCACCTTTTCTTCATGCAAGATTAAAATACCATCTATCAATAAAACATCTGGGGGGGATAACCACTCCACTCCTTCTTTCCGAGAGTGTGTTTTAAAATCATAAATTGGCACAGGGACAGGGTGCCCCTGTGAGAGTTGTGTTAAGTGTTGATCCATGAGCGCAAAGTCAATAGCTTCCGGATGATCAAAATTAACCCGCCCGCCATCGAAGTCAAATTCCTGGCTGTGATCTTTGTAATAAGAATCTTGATATAAAAGGTGCACCTTCACATGGTACTCTTTTAATTTTTCCAAAAGCCTTCTGGCAAAAGTAGTTTTTCCAGAAGCACTGCCCCCGGCGATACCAAACACCCACATTTTTTATAACCTCTTATCAAAAGAACCGTAAAGTCGGTCCCCTACATCCCCAATACCTGGCACCAAGTAGCCTTGTTCGTCCACTTCAGGCTCTACCTGTGTTGTGTAAACCAAAGTGTCTGGATGCGCCTGATGAAAAGCTTCTAAACCTTGTTGAGAACAAAGAAGGCTCACAAAACAAATATCCTTAACTCCATAGTCTTTCAGTCGGCTAACGGCAGCCCGAGCCGTTTCTCCTGTTGACAGAATACAATCCAAAAGCAAAACCTTCTTTCCTTCTATTCCTTCTGGAAGCCGAAAATAATACTCTACCGTGTCCTGAATGAACTTATCTCTATAGATGCCCACAAAACCAATAGGAGCCTCTGGTAAAAGTTTGGTCATCCCTGTTAGCATGGCATTACCAGCCCTTAAAATGGAAACCAAAGCCACAGGCTCATCTAATATTAAAGATGATGTTTTCGCCATAGGAGTTTCTACCTCTATAGGAACCGTTCTAAAATTCCGTGTCACTTCATAAGCCATCAACAAGCTCACATCTTCCACCAACTGCCGAAATTCTGCGGGCTCTGTCGCTTTATCTCGTAATCTCGTGCACTTGTGTTGGATCAATGGATGTTCCACCACATAACAATTTTTCATAAAACACCTCTAAAAAACCGTTCCATCACTGATCACCTTTAAAGGAGAAGCGCCATCCGATCGTTTTTCAAAAGCCAAACGACGCCCAGCCCACCAAGTTCCTCCTTCTAAAACCTCTGCCATGGTTAAGGAGGGCCTTTTAAGGCGCTCTCTTAGTTTTTCAGCCATTTGATCCAGCAATACAAGAGTCAAAGCTCGCCACTCAATCACCAAATCTGAGTCCATAGGATGCTCCTCTTCAAATCGTCTCTCATCTTTTAGAAGTAAAACTTTTCCATCGATAAAAAGCCCTCCATTTCTGTACTCAGGCAGACCCGTTAAGGCTTCAGGATTCAAAATGGTAAAACCCGCCATTTCCAAAGGCTGAAAAAGAGAATAAGCAAGCCACTGAGAGAGTTTATGAAAAGGCACTAAGGACTCCCAATCCTCATCTGCTCCCAAGGGAGAGTAACTCCAAACATCCCCTAAAGGATGTCCCTTCCAGGAAGTTCTCTGGGGCCAAATGGGAGAAAAGGCAAAAAGCAACGTCTCTAACAAAAAAGAAGCTTGTATTTTTTTATTTGGACACTTTGTGATCCAGTAGTCCAATAAAGACCCTGGTCGTTTCAAATGCCCCGAAAAGTGAGTGTGATCATGCTCCACAACCTTTCCAAGCCGATGCAACAATGCCACCCGCTCTTTAACTCCAAGAAGATTATTCCCCACAGAGACCTGAAAAGCTTCCTTAAAAACATCCTCAGTTAAATGCAATAGCCCCGCCCCATCAGCCTGAAATGGCAACTGAGGGTCCGACGACAAAAGGCCTCGATGAAACAAATGATAACTGGCCACGGCAAGGCCTTCAGAACGAGAGTAAAAGTGCCCTGAAAGATCTTCATTATACTTCCACTGCGCTCCAGCCCCAGCGTCCAGAAAAACAGACACAATGATCAAATCCATTAAAGTGCGAGCTTTTTCCAGAGGTTCTTCTATGGAGTTTAGAAGCTCTTGCACACGATCTCTTCCCCCCACTTGAAAATGATTTAATCGAGAATGAGGAGGAATCTTCAAATCAGGATATTTTTCCAGAATTACCTCTTGCACAAACTCTGAAAGAGGCTCCATTTGAGAAAGATCAACACGCCACTCTCCCTTTCCTGCTTCCACTCGCTTCCATATTTTTTGAGCCTGCTCCCTAATTCTTTGAGCACTAAAAATTTTTTTTAAAACGTCCTTATCATTCATCAAGCTGACGTCCTTTAACAGACTTTAAATCTTCTTCAGAAGGGGCCCCTTCTGGCGTAAAATAACCGGCTGCTTTTTTGGCTTCCATTTCCACTTTAGCATCTTCAGGAATAAGCTCCTCTGGAATCGGCACTCTTTCTATCACCTTGATACCGCTTGATACAATAGCATCATGTTTCATATGGCTCATAGATATAAATCGGTCAATTTTTTGAATACCTAGCCAGTGCAAGACATCTGGCATCAGTTCCTGAAAACGCATATCCTGAACACCTGCTACACATTCCGTGCGATAAAAATACTTGTCGGCGCTATCACCTTCCCTCTTTCGAGCATTGTAAACCAAAAACTTGGTCACCTCTCCCAGCGCTCGCCCCTCTTTTCTAAAATAAACCACACACCCCACTCCGCCTTCCTGAGCCCCACGAATGGCTTCCTCAATACCATGAACAAGATAAGGGCGACAGGTACAAATATCAGAGCCAAACACATCAGAACCATTGCACTCATCATGAACTCTTAAGGTGAGCTTCTTTTGTGGGTTGGCTAAATCCCTGATATCACCAAAAACATAGACAGTGGTACTTCCAATAGGCGGAAGAAACACTTTTATATCTGGTCGCGTGATAAGTTCAGGAAACATCCCTCCAGTGTATTGGAAGAGTCCTTTTCTTAGCTCACCTTCTCGCAGACCAAAGCGTTCTGCAATCCCTGGTAAGTACCAAACAGGTTCCACAGCCGCTTTTGTTACAACCACATCGCCTTTTTCCAAAACCACCTTGCCATCAACTGGAAGCTTTCCCTCAGATACTCTCTTTTTTAACTCTGGCATATGAATATGAGCCGAAGTCACAGCAATAGTTGGTCGAATGTCATAGCCTTTTTGTAAAAAGTCCTGAAAAAGCTCGTAAACATGAGCGCCCCAAGGATCCAAAGAAACAATTTTGTGTCCACTCCAGGATTCATAGGGTCCAAATTCCACCACGGGCTCTGTGTTTTTTAAATCTGGGCGATGATCTATTTCTAACTGACCTGCCGTTGCTGCAAGAGCTCGGTAAAGGGCATAGCTCCCACTGTGAGTCCCTATGGCATTTCTTTTGGAAAAATCAGTAAGGGATGCCACAATAGGACCTCTTTCCAAAGGGGTTGAGGCTCCCCATTGCACCTGAGGGCTGTCTTTAAAAACCTGACTGGGATGAGATGTTAAAACAATATGAGCATCTTTGAAAGCCATCTTCCCCCCTTCTCTGTAGGCTATCCAAGGTGTGACTCAGGATCAAGTGGATTTAAGGCCGTCATATGAAAAACCACATCAGGGTTTTCTCTCTGTAACCACTGAAGGTCCCATTCCTTTTCTAGCAACACCACAGGATTGCCTTCAACATCCTGATAGATCCTCGAAACGCTGGCCAGTTCCTTAACGGGTCTCCCTTGCAAATCTCGTGGCCATCGCGCCACTTGAAAAGGAAGCCGCTCCAATTGAACCTGCAACTTATATTCATCTTGCAGCCGATAAACAAGCACATCAAACTGAAGCTCACCCACAACCCCCAAAACAGGGAGCTGTTCGCCCACTAAGGGATCAATAAACTTTTGAACAGCCCCTTCTTCAGCCAAATCTGAAATCCCCTTTTGC
>RFKI01000009.1 GCA_003694355.1 Bdellovibrio sp. | reverse complement strand
GAATAAAGCGAGTGCATCTGGCTAAAGAAGAAGGAGTGATATCTTGATTGACGATCGTACGAAAATGCTTGTGGAAACCATTCGAAAACTTAAGGATCGTGGTGCACGTCAAAATATTCAGAAAATTTTTGTAAAGACACATACAGCAGATATTGCCGCTATTTTGGAGTCTTTTAGTAAAAGTGAAGCTCTAGAGCTCTTTAAAATGGAACCCTCTTTTGAAAGACGAGCTCATATTCTCAGTTATTTAAATAAGGACCTTCAGTTGTGGTTTTTAAATGAACTTTCCAAAGAAGAAGTGACTCAGCTCCTGAGCCTGATGGATCCTGACGATGCGGCAGACGTTTTGGGTCATCTTCCTGAAGATATTGCTAAAGAATATTTGGAGTCCATGAAACATAAAGACTCTGAAGAAGTGGCGGATCTTCTAGGATATCCCGAAGACTCTGCTGGTGGTTTAATGAGTTCAGATTATTTAGCTCTTCATCAGGACATGACGGTGAAAGAGGCCATTGAAGAACTGCAGAAAGAAGAGTCTGAAAACAAAGTGGCTTTTTATATTTATGTTATCAATGACAGTGGTCAACTTGTTGGTGTTTTAAGTTTAAAGCAACTTTTGCTTTCTCGTCCTACAGATCGTCTTAAGGAAATTATGGTTTCTTCTGTGATTTCGGTAACGCTGGATACCGACCAAGAGACTGTTGCTAAGACTGTGGAGCGCTATGATTTCTTATCTCTTCCTGTGGTGGACGATACAAATAAATTAATGGGAGTGATTACTGTAGATGACGTGATTGATGTGATTCGAGAAGAAGCTAAGGAAGATCTGTTAGCCATGGGACAAGCGGGAAGTGATGATGATTTAACATTTTGGAGTAGTTTTAAGGCGCGTCTTCCCTGGCTAGCTCTTGCTTTTTTAAGTGGGTCCATGTGTTTTCTGATTGTTTATTTTTATGGATCTCTTCATTTGCCAGCAGTAAAAACACTTCCAAGTCTTTGGGTTGTAGCTGCTTTCATTCCTCTTATGTTATCCATAGGAACTGTCGCAGGGACTCAATCGGCCACAGTTGTTATTGGTCTTTTGAGGTCAGGAGCTTTTGAGCAGAAAGATCGTCTGAAATTCTTTTTAAGAAAAGAGTTTTTACTCAGTTTCACATTCACTTTGTTATTTGGGGTGGCTGTTTTGTTGTTAGGGGTTGCTTTCTTCCCTCAGTATGATTTGATAGTCACTTTTTCTTTATCAATAGCCTTGCAGATTTTTGTGGCTATGGTTTTGGGTGTGTTTTTTCCTCTTGTTGTTCAGCGCCTAAACATGGATCCTACGGTAGCGCCAATTCCCTTGTTTACGGCTCTTTCTTCCATCACGGCCATATCTATCTTGTTTGGTCTTTATCATGCTTTCTAAAGATAAGGTTTTTATCTTAAAGACAACGCCTTTTCAGGATTCTGACTTAATAGTGAATGCTTTTAGTGCTCAGGAAGGGCGTGTTGATTTTTTGGTTAAAGGAGCTAGAAAAAGCAAAAAACGTTTTGTAGGTGGAGTTTTAGAGCCTAGTCATTATGTTTTTGTTTTATATTATAAAAAACGTTCTTATTTTGAGGGGGAAGGTGGACTGCATATCTTAAAAGAAGCTCATTTGATCGAAGATTTTTCGGCTTTGCGATTGAATTATGAGCGTTTAGAAATGGCCCTTTATTTTTTAAAACTCGTGTACCAGGTGGCCCGTCATGGAGATCCTCATGCTCAAGACTTATTTAACCTTTTAGGGAATGGACTGAAAGCCCTTATGGTGAGTGAAAATATTGAAAACTTGAAAATCCATTTTGAAACGAAACTTTTATACTATGAAGGTGTTTATTCTTTGGATGATTTGAGTGTCCCTTTGCTTAAGTTACCTTTATCAAAGCATCAGGAATTGAGTTGGTTAGATGATGAAAGAAAAAAAGTGATTGCAAGTGTGCAGAGGGTTTTAAGGGGTTATCTGAATAAATAGTTCAATGGTTTATCAAAATATGTTGCCGTCGTGTAGTTTTTTAGTTGATACAAGGCCTACGAACAGAAATTTCAGCCTTTTTTACTCCATCAAATCCTGCCATCAGTGAGTAGGTTTTATTACATTGAAGGGCTTCTGTGTTAACGCTCACTCGAAAGGCTCCATTGTTGCAATAGGCTACTCCTTGAGAAATATCTAAATTAGGCTGAGAAGGATCTATTAAATACCAGAAAACCTCCATATTTTTGGCTTTTCGGTTGCAAAATCCATCAATATTGAGAGTTGAAACATTGGGTGTGGCTGTTGCTGTTTTGGAAAAAAACAGAAGACTGTCAGCATTCCAGTCATCAATAACTCGAACCTCCCCATCAATGTTTTGTATAGCTCCATTGATTGGAGAAACAGGGGCACAGTTTTGAAATTGTATAAGAAACAGGGTCATAATGGCAAAAATCCCCGCTAATTTAAAAGCAGCCTCATTCTTTTTCATAGGCAAGTCCTTGGTTACATTCGATGTCTTTTTCGAGTGACTCTTACATATTGAACACGAGGACCTTTTACGCCAAGAGCGAGGATGCTTAACCCAATCATTCCAAAAAATATAGCACTAAATAACGCCATACTTTTATTCTAGTATAACTTGGAGTATAGGTGAAATTTTTGGTATGGAACCGTCTCACAATGAGAAGAGTTGGTAACATTTTTTAAAGCACATATTTACTTTTTTAATTTAAGTAAACATTCATTTTTTGAAAGAGCAACATTTCTACAACAGTTAAGCCTTGAATGTATAAGGGCATCCTATTGGCTGAGATAGAGTGAGTTCTCCTTCATGCATGGCTATCTCGCCGTTTAAAATAGTAGCAATGGGCCAACCTTTAACTTTCAATCCTGCAAAAGGGGTCCACTGCGAAAGGCTTGCCATAGACTGATTAGTGATAACTTTATTGGCTGAAAGGTCTACAAGAGTGAGATCCGCATCATATCCTATGGCAACACGCCCTTTATTGGGGATACCAAAAAGGCGAGCTGGGTTTTCTGCCATCAGTTGAACCAATCGCTGTAAGGAAAGGCGTTTTTCTGCCACATGATGAAGCATAAGAGGGACAATGGTTTGCACTCCAGGCATTCCAGAGGGTGATTGTGGATAAGGTTTATTTTTTTCTTCCAGAGTGTGAGGGGCATGATCTGAGGCCACAATATCCACAGTGTTATTCACAAGTCCCTCCCATAAAGCTTTTTGATGCTCAAGGCTTCGAATAGGAGGGTTCATCTGAGCTAAAGTACCTAATTCTTGATAGCAATCAGGTGCATGAAGTGTTAGGTGTTGAGGGGTCACTTCTACGGATATGAGATCTCCTTTTTTCTCTTTCTTTAAGAAAAGCATTTCTTCTTTGGTGCTAACGTGAAGAATATGAGTGGGGCGTTGTGTTTCATGGGCCAGTTGCACAATCATTTGAGTGGCCAAAAGAGCTGTCTTTTCGTCGCGCCATATGGGGTGAAAAGAAGGGTTGTGAGTTTGTTCTTTAAGAAGAGGTTTGCGTTCACGAAGGCGGGTTTCATCTTCACAGTGAAAGGCCATTCGTTTAGATCCAGAAAGCATGGCCTTTTTTATAAGATGAGGTTCTGACATTAAAAGAGAGCCTGTTGAACTCCCCACAAACACCTTAACACCACAACATCCTGGGACTTGTTCTAGTTCTTGAAGGTGATTGATATTTTCAGAACAGGCCCCTACATAAAAAGCATAGTGGCACCAGGCACTTTTCTGAGCCCGTTGTAATTTATCTTTAAGAGCAGAAAGAGTTGTAGTGGGAGGAGAGGTGTTTGGCATTTCAAAAATGCCTGTTACTCCTCCAAGAAGAGCCGCTCTTGTTCCTGAAGCAATGGTTTCTTTATATTCAAATCCAGGTTCCCTAAAGTGCACTTGAGTGTCAATAAGTCCAGGAAGTGTGTAGAGGCCATGAGCATCCAGAACTTGGTCTGCTTGAGCTCGGGAAAGGGGACCAATGTGAGCAATTTTCCCTTCTTTAATGCCAATGTCCGTACGTTCTTCGGAAAGAGGAGATGTAGTGGAAGTTACAGGGATCGTATTTTTTATAATAAGAGAGAAGGTTTCTGGCATGAGATCTCCTTTGTGCCAGTAGATTACAAAAAGGCTAGACGTCTGTCCAGAAAACAACCTTCAGGAGTTTTCTTTTAAGGAACTGGTCTTGGGGCTAGGGTTTTTTCTAAAGGTATGGATTTCTTGACCTTTTTAAGGGTCCCTGCGGACAATAAAAACATGAGTCATTTTATTCATTTTTTAGTATCACACTCTCAACTTCTTATTTCTGTTACTTTTTCTTTGATTGTTCTTTTAGGAGGTGGATACTTTCTTTGGTCTGTTTTAAGGCCCGCCAAGAAAGAAGAGAATATTCCACAAGAGCTTTTTCCTCATATTCAAAATATTGAAGAAGCTTTAAAAAAAGTTTTAGAACAAGGGCCGTCTCTATCTCAGTCGGGAGGTGGCTCAAAAAAAGCAGAAAACACTGAACAGTCCGTGTCTTTTGCGGAAGAGTCCACAAAGAGTACTGAAGAGAAAGAATCAGAAGAGGGGACTAAGAGTGCAGAAGCTCAAGAGGCTGTACAAGGAGAGTCTTCTGGGGATGATGAAACTTCTTCTGAGGTGAAAGAAGCTTCGACTTCTGACAGCGGTGAAGGGGCCGATCGCGCCGAGCAAGCTGGGAAACTTAAAGAGGCTTTAGAGTCTGAGATTCAAAAGCTGAAGGAAGAAATCAAGAAAAGAGATGAAGAAATTCAAAAATTGAAAAATGCTCAACCTGTTGAGGGAGATAATAAAGAGCTAGAGAAGAAAGTTCAAGAACTTGAGCAGAAGCTGATGGAGTATGAAATCATTGAAGATGATATTGCCGATTTGTCTTTATATAAAGAAGAAAATGCCAGACTTAAAGCAGAACTTGCCAAACTAAAAGGGGAAAGTGTGGAGGCCCCAGATCAAGCTGAGGAAGAGATAGAAGAAAAGGAGGAACCCAAGGAGAGTGCTTCAGCAGCAGAGGCTCAAGAAGTTGAGGAGCCAAAAGATTCCGCATCTGAAGAAGATAAGGAAGAAGATGGTTTATTAGATGAGTTTAAAAAAGCTTTGGAAAGTGACTCAGAGGAGTTGGATGCCCCCGTTCAGGTGGAGGAAAAGCCATTAGACGAAAAAGAACAAGGTCAAGTGGAAACAGAAACAAAGGCTGATGGCGATCTTCCTGAAGAGGCCGATGATGTTCTAGGTGATTTAATTGATACGGATAAGATGTTAGAGGAAGTAGCAAATCTTCAAGCAGCAGAGGGCGATGCAAGTCATGTGAATATTGATGAGGTGAATCCTGATGTGGATAAAATGGCTGAAGAAGCTCAGTCCTTAGGGAAGGGAAATCAATCAGACTGAAGGAGAGCCGTTTATGAAAAGCCTATTGATTTGTTTTTGGGGAATCTTATTATTTTTTGATGCAGCTTATGCGGCCTTGCCTCAAAACTCAAGAGCTCAACTTTTTTCAGAAAAAGAAGGCCTATTGATGGCTTTAAGTTTACCCTTGGAAAATCGAAAAGTTGTTCTAAAAAAAATGTCTCAAAAACAAAAAGAATATTTGAAAGTCTTAGCTCTTGATCGACATCAGTCCTTACAAGTTCGGTGGCGTGCCTTGATTGCACTTGGGTTTGTTAAACCAAGAGGAGCTAAAAAAGTGATTGTCAAAGCTTTAAGAAGCCGTGAGTGGTTTATGAGGAACGCGGCCCTTCTGGCAGCTTCTTATTTTGAGAGAGACTGGGCATTATTTTGGGCAGGGAAGCTTCTTGATGACAAGGCTCTTGTGGTGAGGACAGCTGCCGTGGATGTGATTAAAAAGCTTAAGGGAAGAGAGTATAAAGCGCTTTTATGGAAAAAACTATACTACCATAAGAACTTTCATAAGGGTGAAGGTTTATGGATCAGAAAACATATTATACAAGCTTTAAGTGAATTTTCTACGAGAGCTGACAAGGTTGAACTTTTACGTGTGCTTCGCAGTAAAGATAGAAAACTTTATCCTTATGCCATTTCTGCTTTAGAGCGAATCATGCCTTATTCTTATAATGCCAGAACTTCTTTAAGAAAAAAGCGACAGTATTGGTTGCATAAATATTTCAAGACGGCTTTATAGCCTGCTCTTATATAGAGATAGTCTTTTTTTAGAACCTTTAAGAGTCAAGCCATATCCTTAAAAAGACATATTGAAAATTCTCATTTTGAGATCTTTTACTAAAAAAGAGTTTAAGGTCAAAAATTAATATCAGTTTTTATTGTTCAAAATTTTGTCAGAAAAGGAAAGATTTCTTTGAACCCTTTCTGGCTATAACTTTAAAGAAAATGGATATAAAATGGAGATTTTTAATAAGAAATTCCCCTTTAAAAAACAGTTCTTTTTTCCGAGTCTCTTTAAAGAGACTTTGAAATTTGAAAGAGGTTTTTTATGGATAAAGTCCTGGATTGGCTAAGCCTTCATTTAAGTGCTATTGGGTTATTATTGATGTTTGGGATTTGTTGGTGGGGAATTCGAAAACGAAAGAAGGATCAAAAACGAGGAGAAGAGCTTTATCAGAAAACTTTAAAATCAGGCATGACAGAACCAGCAACTTTACATCCAGAGATTAATCCCGCTTTATGTGCGGGTTGCGGTTCTTGTACGGTGGTGTGCCCCGAAGGAGAAGTGTTGAAGTTGATTGGACATAAAGCCGTTCTTGTTAATCCCACAAAATGTGTGGGACATGGAGAATGTGAAGCAGCTTGCCCGTTTGGAGCTATTGATCTTGTTTTTGGGACGAAAAAAAGAGGGGTGGATATTCCTCGATTAACAGCTGATTTCGAAACCAATGTTCCAGGACTTTATATCGCAGGGGAGTTGGGCGGCATGGGATTGATTCGAAATGCCGTAAAACAAGGACAACAGGCTGCCAGACATGCTATTAAAAATCTAAAGAAGAAAAATAAAACAGACACGGATCTATTTATTGTTGGTGCAGGGCCAGCAGGTCTAGCCGCTTGCCTGGCAGCTATTGAGAATAAGTCATCTTATATTTGTATTGACCAGAATACTTTAGGAGGGACGGTTAACAACTTTCCTCGACAAAAAGTGGTGATGTCTCATCCTGCTGATTTGCCGATTGTTGGAAAAATGAAGTTTAGGAAAAATAAGGTTTCAAAGGAAGAACTTTTGGCTTATTGGGATTCAGTTCGAAAAAAAGCAGGTGTAAAAATCCAATCAGAAGAAAAATTTGAAGGACTTTCAGGAGAGGATGGATTTTTTAAGGTGAAGACAAGTAAAGGGGAGTATACTGCTAAAAAAGTGATTTTATGCATGGGGGTTCGGGGATCTCCTAGAAAGCTGGGGTTGGAGAATGAGGACCTACCTAAAGTCGCTTATAATTTAATTGATCCTGAGCAATACCAAAATAAACATGTGGCTGTTGTTGGGGGAGGGAATGCTGGTGTTGAAGCCGCCCAGTATTTAGCTAAACCAAAATATAAAAATAAAGTTACTTTATTGGTTCGAGGAGAAGCCTTTGATAGGTGTAATGAAGAAAACCAAAATATTATTTTTGATATGGAGAAGAAAGGTCTTGTGACGATTCGATTTAATACAGTCGTTAAGGAAATTCATGAAAAGCATTT
>RFKI01000071.1 GCA_003694355.1 Bdellovibrio sp. | reverse complement strand
GTCTCTGGGCTCCTAAATCTTTTGATTCAGGGCGCTGTGGAATACTTGGCAGCGTACGCTCATGAAAAGGTTTGCGGCTATCTTTGGAAGTGGACTTGCGGCGTTAAGCCGTTTGAGGGAAGCGTTGGCTGCGGCTCAGGAGGCAGCAATTATTGTGGCAATGTGCCATCAAGCTTTCCAAACATCCTTTGTGGGTTAACAGGAGCCAGCCTGATGTACCTTGACTTGCAGAGGATTCAGGACATGAACAAGTGGGAGTACGCTTTTGGAACTGATTATTGTGAAGGGGTGAATTACTCATGAAAAAAATAATTGTTTTGTTATTAATTATCTTAATCCCCTCATCTTTTGCTTTAATAACAACAGTTAATGAAGACCCAAGAATAGATTGGTATGAAGTTTCTGATGATGACTTGGCTGTTTGCTTGGCATGGGGAGGAACAGAAAACACAATAACTTCAACCACTAAAGGAGAAGTGAGCGGCCCTGATTTTTTGACGGAACTGACAATAGCTGTTCAGGCCTCAAAAACGCCGAAGCCTAATGGCCAGAGCTTGTATGAGGTTGCTTGGTATGTTCAGCCTTTTGAGGGAACAGTTGATTACAATGTTTCTTTAGTCTCAGAGAACAGCAGCTTGTTAATTGCTTCTGCGTCTTCAGTGGCGCAGGCAGGCAGCTCAGGATACTTTGCAAATTACTCAGCAACAAATTATACGACAATCACCTTAAAGCATAGCTTGGGTGAAATAAGCAATATCCCTATTGTGGTAAGAGAATGAAATCTTTTAAGAAAAGCATAAATGTCTGGAACAAAAAAACATTAGTTCAGATAGGCCTTGACCTAGCGTATTATTTTGTCTTGATTCTTCTCATCTTTGGGTTATTGTCCTCAATAAGCGTTTTCTTGAAGTCTGTTCAGTATGTTTCTCCTGCATTAACAGAGTTTTACAACACAGCACAAGGAGGAATAACGGATGAGCTGATGCAGAGTTCTATAATGGAGGAATTGTACGCCCAGAAATCAGTTTTTTACTGGCTTTTCGCAAAGATTATCATTGCATTCCTAATCTTTGTTTTGCTTGCAATAGCAGCAAACGCTTTTTTTAAGGGAATCATTTGGAGCATTGTCCTAAAGAAGAAATTCAGCAGGAAATTCGTGAAGAAGTATTTTAAGCTTATGTACGCGTGGCTTTTTCCCTGCTTTTTAGTTTACGTTGCTGCAGTGCAGCTCAAGCCGATAGTGCTCGGCATGCTTCTAGGAATTATTGTTATCCTGTTTGCATTGCATTTCTCTTTGATGCTGAACTGCTCTTTTGATGAGAGGAAAAAAACATTTTTTTTGATAAGAAGAACATTAAGAATTGGGATAAATGTGAAAAAACTAATTATCCCCTACCTATTAATAATAATCATCTCCTATATTTTGGTGTTTATTTCATTATTGGTTGGAATCCTTATAAGGCAGCCTTACCTTTTAGCATTCATTGCCTTCCTCTTATGCTCCGCCTGGGCAAGGCAGTACATATGTTTGGTAATAAAAAATGAGGCATAAAAAAGCGCAATTAACAGTCTTTGTAATTGTTGGAATCTTAATGCTTATAAGTGTAGGAATACTTGTTTTGCTGAAAGGAATCAAGTCAGACATTCCTGTAGCGCCAAGTGTTGAGGAAATTCCTATTATGGCTAAGCCGATTAAGCGCTACATAGATGTGTGCGTGGAAAAAGTCTCTTTAGAGGCTGTTAAGGCTGCTGGAATTCACGGCGGCTACGTTGACCCTTTCAACACCAACATAACACCTTATCATTTCTCTTTTGACAAGAATAACCCGACTGATTCAGACATGGCTTCACTGACAGGCTCAAATGATTTTGCAATACCCTATTGGTGGTTCTTAAAATCATCCAATGATTGCGTTGCGTGTGAGCTGAACTCATTATCTCCAACTCTCGAGCAGGTTCAGAAACAGCTTGAGTATTACATAAACACTGAATTGCCGGGCTGCCTTGCAGGCTACGAAGAGTTCAAAAAGCAGGGCTTCTCTTTTGAGGAAGGTCGAATCAACACTAGGGCACTGATAGCAGAGAATGACATCACTATTACCGTTGATTACCCTCTTACTGTAATGAGAGGTGAGGACAGGGTTGTTCTTGATAAGTTCATTTACAAAATTCCGCTTAACTTTAAACGAATTTATGATCTTGCGTTAGAGCTAACTAAAGGAGAAGTCAAAGAGCAGGGCATTGAGCTTGCAGTAATGCACTTGATCTCTGCTTACTCAGGGCTTTCAAGTTCTAAGCTTCCACCAATATCTGCTGTTGAGGAAGGCTTTAACAAGGTTATTTGGTCAAAGTCTAATGTTGAGTTCAAGCTACAGGACATTCTTCATTACATTAACCTGCTCCAGTTAAATAAGACCAGAGGAGTTTCTCCCATCACTTCCTCAGACCCTTATGT
>RFKI01000070.1 GCA_003694355.1 Bdellovibrio sp. | reverse complement strand
TAAGTGATTTCATGTTTAAGGGATGAGTTGGGAATGTTTTGAGCCATAAGGTAGTATTGAGAAGCTTCTTTGAAGGCTTCTTTGGAAAGGGCTTTATTAGCTACGAATAAAGCCATATAGGGAACCATTCTGAATTGAGGATTGAGTTGGATGGATTTTTTAAAAGCAGTAGTCGCCTTTTCAGTTTGTTTTTGCTTTAATAAAACTTGAGCTTTAAAGAAAAAGGCCATAGCCTTTTGAAAAGCAGCTGCTTGTGGGGATTCAATAACTTTTTTTGTGTCATTTAAACAAGAGGAAAGAAGAGGAGAGACCTTATCCTGTGTGGCATTTTTATAACTCTGAATAAGTTTCATTTGTAAAAAAATCTTTTTTAAGTATAAATCTACTAGTTTTTGAGAGTCACTTTCTTGCTCTATTAAATAGGACAGACCTTTTATTTGTTCTTTTAGAGTGTTCGGAGGGGCGGGCTTAAAATAAGTGCTCCACAGGAGAGATTTGACATTTATTTTGGGGGTAGAGAGGAAATTTTCTTGAGCCTTTCCTTTTAAAGAGAAGGATAGGGATAAAAGAACAAATAAGAATTTTGGAACTTTTCTCAATGACATTTGCTTCTCCCAATAAAACGGTGCTTTCCTATTTCGTCTACCCAGTCTTCAGCATCGTCCACAGGCCACATTTCAAGTCCTGATTCTAAAAGTTTTTTTTGGCTGGGAAGCTTTTTAATAGGAGGAAGTTTTTTTGAGTTCGGGGAAAGAGTTAGATAGGAAAAAGAAATGGCTTTATCAATTTGTTTGAGCAATTTGGGTTTCTCCTCCTTAAAAAGTTTTTTTAAAAGTTGGGTGATATAGCTTTGTTCTTTTTGGAGTTGGGATCTTGTTACGAAGGGAGTTGGTTTGATTTCTTGTTGAGATAACTTTAAAAGGGCAAAGGTTTCAATATCAGATGTGGCCCATTGTTTGTAGTCAAAAGAGTTGTTTTTTAAATCCTGTTGAAATTGTTTGAGTTGTTTCCTAATCATATTAATTTCTTTTTCTCTACAAAGCTTTTTATATAAGTACATTTGTAATAAATAAGCTTCTGGATTAAGATACTTTGAAAAATATGAAGAGTTTTGAGAAGCAATGGCTCCAAGTGCTAAATCAACTCGCCCAGCTCGAAATGCTGCCCAAGTTTTCTCAAAAAGAACTTTTCTGTAAAGAGGATACCTTTGGTCAATCCAATTATAGGCTCTTAAAGAGTCTTTAAATCTTCCAGCTCCATAAAGAGCGCGAGCCATGGAATGAATGAGGGAGAAAATCAGGAATTCATTGTCTTTTGAAGGGTTTTTCTTTTCAACATATCGAAGTATTTTTTGATAAAGGAAAAAAGCCTTTAAGAACCTTTTATTTAGCATCAATCGATCTGCCTTTTTAAGGAGACGATCAATTTTCTTTATAATTTTTTGTTTAGGGATTCTTTTGGGACGTTTTTGATCCCAGAAATAAAGGAGGTCAAAACCAATATTGGGGCGCTTATGGAGAAGGTGTCTTACAAAAACCCATTCCTCAGGGTCCTTATAAGCTTTAGGGATGCGGGATAAGATATATGTCCTTAAGGCTAAGTCATTTTTATCTTCTAAAAGGGTTTGATAATTTTCTTTTGGAATTTTTGCTTGTAAGCAGAGCGGCCTACTAATACAAGTGATAAAAAGAACTAAGACAACTAAAGAGTGTTTTTTCATGTTTTACCTTATAAAGATATATAGTAAACCAGTCCAAGCTCAAAAATTGCAACGAATCGTGAGCTTTTTGTGCCATCAAGGATAGTATCAACCAAGCTGCCTCCTGCGGCTAATCTTAAGTTAAACCAATCAGATAAAAAATAAGTTTTTCCGAGAGAAAGACTATGGTTCATGCCTGTTGCATTTTCATATTGGATAATGGAAGAGCTCCATTTAAAAAAAGTATCACTTCGAACAAGAGAATAAGGGCCCCAGCTATCTTTTCCATATGCGGGTGCCCAAAGAATGCTGAATCCGTACTGTGCTGATGGGTGGGCCACGGTTACGGAAAAGTTTTTTTCTTCAAGAATTTTAACAAGGCTACGGTCTTGTGTAATAAAGGCAGGAACATAATCCACATAAGCTTCCCAAAAGTCATTGAAAGCATAACCAATGCTTAGATGTCCTGCATACATGGTTTGTGGTCCATCAGAAAAATCAAAAGACATGAATGGAGCCAGTAAAAGGTGCTTTCTTTTTTCTTTAGCCTTTCTTTGAACAACAACCATATCTTCAAAAATACTAGAGATCTCATCAGAGCTTTTGGGCTTTAATTTTTTTTTCAAAAGAGTCTTCGAAGAAGCTCCTAGAGAAAACAAACATATAAGTATAAAAAAGAGTGAAGATTTCATATACTTAATTTTATTCTATATTTAAAGGATGGCCAACGCTTTTTGAACAAGGGTCTAGCGAGAGCTTTATTGGGTTTCAGAGGAGCTAAAATAAACAGCTTGCCTTTTATTGCCCCAATGTCCAGGGGCTTCCTCAAAAACTCCAGCGCAAGGAGTGCCACAATTAGGGCAGGATCCATTTTTTAAATAAAAGGCTTTAATTTCATACCAATCTCTTACAATTAAGGGCTGATGGCATTTATGACAAAAGGTTGTATCACCCTCTTGATGATGAACATTTCCTGTATAGACATAATAAAGTCCATTTTTCATAGCAATTTCTCTGGCCATTAAGAGAG
>RFKI01000069.1 GCA_003694355.1 Bdellovibrio sp. | reverse complement strand
CAATCGAATCAGGACAGAGATGCGCCGTTACATTAACGAGCTCGGTAAAGATCACTATGTTCGCGACTTTGAAAATCTTAAACAATTTGAGCATAGATATTTTTTTGAACAAACAAATGAAGAAAATGATGATGACGAAGAAGATGAAGCTTTAAAGAAGTTAAGCTCTATTGACCTTATTATTATCAAATATTCCCTTATCAAAGAGAACTTTCAAAAATGGATTTCTGAAGCTCAGCTCAAACTAAAAGGCTTTAACCTTTGGAGAGACGAAGGCACACCCACCCAATTTATTATCACCAAATATGAAAATGATGGCGTTAAGAAAGGAGCCTTAATCCACCCCTATGTCGCTGACCTTATTCTGCTTCCCCTAGATCGACTGATTTTCCTTCAGAAACTGGAGATCATTCTTGAGCTTCCTAAAATGATCTCTCCAAGTTTTTTATATGTACAAGATATTAATGATGAATGGGTTGAAATTTCAAGAAAATCAAAAATCATTTTTCTAACGGACCTAGGCTTGGCTATTTCTTCTCCTGTGCCTCTTAAAGAAGGAATCATCGGTCACTTTTATTTTAAACTACCTGGCCGAGATGAAACATTGGATCTTTATGCGAGAAGTCTTGTTTCTAAAGAAGACCCTGAAAACCCAAAGTCCTTCACGACCTATTTCAGTTTTTTCGGCGCTCATAAACACCCTCTTTCCGAAGTCAGAAAATATATAACTGGTGATCGTTTTTATAAGCCTCTGATCAATCAGAATGCTGAAGACTTTACTTTTAATCCTGACAGCATTTTTCTTTCTGAAGAAGAAAAAAGACCTCGAACTATTGTAATTATAGATACAACTCTCGAAGAAGCAAACAATCTTTCTGAAGAAGTCCTGAAAGAAGTTGGTCCTGTGAATGTTATAGCGGAAGATTCTCTATATCTTTTTAAACAAAAATACCTATCGCCTGAATACAAAGAAAAGCTGGAAAAAGGCCCGCCTCCTCCTGTTACCAAAGAAGATCTATTTGGAGACGTGATTAGTTGGTCTATTGATGCAAAAAGTTTCTTTTTCCACAAGCTCCTTACAGTTCCTGAATCTGCAGAAGAAATGGAAAAGGCTCATGTTTTAGGGCACCCGGCAGAAGCTTTCTTTGCAGAGCCAGAATCCTGGAAAAAGATTTTTTCAGAAAAAGGGGCTAATGAAATGCTCCACGAAACCCTACATAATATCCTAGCTGTCCCACGATTAACCAAGTGCTTTGAACTTAAAGACGCAGAAGGAAATCTCAAAATCACTTTAGTAGAGTTTCAACTTCTTGAGGATAAACAACACATCCAAATTACCTTAAGAGAACCCACAGAAGAAGACATTAGAGAGGCCTATGAACAAATAGAAGTAAAAACAATAGATCTTTTGATAATAGATTATTCTTTCTTGCCAGAAGATCCAGCAGTTTTAGATAAGTGGTATGATAATCTTTGTGAAGAGATTATCAATCAGGGACTTTCTTCAGCTCCCATGCCCCTTATTGTTATCGCTCAAGAAACTCAAGATTTTGATATATTAAGCCTTTCTAAGAACTACATTTTCAGTTTTATATTTAAACCAGTTTACACGCGAAGATTACTTTTCGATATCTCTACAGCTTTAAATTTACAATACACACTTTATAATTTTGATAATATAGGATGGAAAGAAACTTCTTTAGAAACTTATATAGCTAAAAAAGCAAAACTGGAAAAAATATCTGAATTCGGAGCCCAAATTTTTACAGATAAGCCCATTAAAATAGGGTCTCCCATCTACATTCATGGATCTATCTTTGAAAATGCCCCAGGCCAGAATCTCTGCGCTCGCCCCATAAATAACAGAGAAGCCGAAGGAGACCAAAAAGGATATCACTGCTTTTTACTTTACTTTGGAATCGATGAGATGTTTTTAAAGTTCACAAGAAACTGGATCCGAGAAAGATATGCGGCCTCTAAAGATATCTAGTTACTTTGCAATAGCAACAGCATTTGTAGAGCGCACCACAGTCACTTTAATCTGGCCAGGATAAGCACACTCTTCTTCTATTTTTTTTGAAATCTCTTTACTTAAATTCAAAGCATCCATATCACTGACCTTTTCTCCATCAACAGACACTCGAACTTCTCGTCCTCCACTTAAAATTTGAGTTTCTTTTATATGATCAAAGCTCTCTGCAACCTTCAGAAGATCTTCCATTTTTTGCATGTAAGAGGCTGCCGTTGAACGACGAGCCCCAGGACGAGCTCCAGACAAAGCATCAGCAGCAATCACAAGATAGGCTAACTCAGTAGATGGCTGCTCATCATAGTGATGGGCCCTTACTGCATGCACAATATGATCTGGCTCTCCACGTTCTTTAATAAAATCAGCCCCTATAACTGCATGACCACCTTCTCGGCTATGGTCCATAGACTTCCCTATATCATGAAGCATACCTGCTCTTCGGCCATCCATAACGTCTAACCCAAGCTCTGAAGAAAGCAGTCCACACAAAAAACCCACTTCACCACAGTGGAAATACTGATTCTGAGTAAATGAGTAACGATATCTCAAGCTCCCCATCATATCCAGAATTTCTGGATGAAGACCTTCTAGTTTTAGTTCCTTCGCAATTTGAACCCCATCACGTCTGATCTTCCTAAAAAGTTCTCTTTTTGTTTGAGAAACTGTTTTTTTAATGCGTTCTTGAGATACTCGTTTTTCTCTCATGATCTTCTCAACACATTCTCTGGCCAACTCTCGACGAACAGGATCAAAGCCCGAAATATTAATTGAATTGTTTTTTTCATCATAAATAAGGTCCACACCACACTCCTGTTCGATCCACCTTAAGTGAGTATTGTTAGGCCCTAATACTCTTTCCTTTTCAATATCTGATTGAAAATTCAAATATCCAATACCTCTTTCAGGACAATATGGGCGAATGAACCGATGCAACGCTTTATAAATAATCTGCTTGGCCCTTCTTTCCAATTGTTGTTGTAGTTCCTCTGATTCTATTTGTGTTTGCTTCAAAACCTCAGTTTTCACTTCATGCAGAAGACGTTCTTTAATTTCTTGTTTCAGAGAAGATAAGTCTTTTTCTTTTCCCTTTTCTTTAAGTTGATCAAGAAAGTCCTTTAAATTTTTTTGAAAAGCTTCTTTTTTAGCCTGATAAACTTGTTTGCGAAAGTTGACTTTTTTACTCAGTCCTTCGACCCAAGACTTTTTTTTCTTATACAAGCTTTCCTGTTTTCTCAACTCTTCTTGAAGGGATTCTTCCTTTTCTTGAAGCTGCTCTTTTTTATCTTCAATTTTAGCTTTAATCTTCTGAGCTTCTTCCTCCCACTTTTTAAACTTTTCTTCTTTAAACTCCTCCACTTCTTTTTTAACCTGATCCAAAAGAGCATCTTGAGCCCATTGTGCCGACTCGATAATATCTTGAGCTTCTCTTTTAGCTTCCCGCAGGCGGCCTTTTATGACAATTAACCTCAATGCCCACATGAGTATAACACCCACTCCAAAGGCTATGGCTGCTGGCCAAAACAAGTTCATATCAACAACCCTCACTGTAATAAAACTCTATAAAAATTATTATCCTATTACAATAGATATACCATTAGAGACAGGAAAAGTCTATGTTTTCTCTAGGCCGCTTCAGCTAGCTTAAACCCACAAAAAGCACAGAAATTTTGACCACTTTCATAGGGCTTTTCACACTGAGGGCACTTGTTTTCTCTGGACTCTTTTTTCAAGGACAAATTCTCTGTTAAATCCACATATCCTTTTTTATTCCACTTATCAATTTCAGATAAAATGCTCCAATAATCAAAAATCATCTGAAATTCTTTTCGTTCAAAAGACAAATGAACCTTATCATTAACTGTCTTTCTTTTTACAAAAAGACCTTTCTTCTCAAGAAGATCCAAATGAGTCGCCTTCAAATCTAGTCCATAATCTTCTTTTAAATTTTTCAAAAGAGTTTCATATTCTAATGTAACGAGCCCATTTCTATCCAGCTCCCTATCTTTAGTGATATCCAGAAATATTCCTGCAACTCGATGAGCTATCGAATCAAAACTAATAATTTCTGACTTTCCAGGCTTAAATAAATAATGTTGAAAAAACTCCCCAAATCCCTCAATCATATCCATGTTCAAAAAGAAGATCTTATCCATCACCTCTTCTTCAGTGTCCTCATCCTTCTTATAGGATAACTCCACGTGGTTGAGTTTTTTTAGAACCTCCAACATACCTTGCATTCGCTGAGGTGACTCTAAAAACATTCTTGTTCCGTAAAGGCGAAGAGATTCCCATGATACAACCAATACTTTTTCAGGAAAGGACTCTTTAACCTCAATACCCTGCAAGTCACTGGGTTCCGCTAAATTTCCTAAATACTTCCCTACAAGAGTAAAAATAGAAAAAACTCGAGGAATATATCTTGGAGGACAAGGGCTACTATCTTGCTCTAACTTCAATGAGCGCCATTGACTACGCAACCTTTTCAATTCTTCAAAAAGACCTTTTGTCAAAATTTTCACGCCAGGAGAGGATTTTTCATATTGGGATTTTAACACCTCCACAGGAACTTCTAGAGCTTTAACTTCAGAAAGGGCTTCTGCAGAAAGATTCGCTTTCACATTACTGAACACTCTTTGTTCACCTAAAATTTGTCCTGTTGTTGACTGGTTTAATTCTATCCGCTTGCCTGAACGCTCTATAAATAAAGAAACACGTCCTGATTGAATGATAAAGACCTTATCGAGGACATCCCCTTCTGAAAAGAGACGCTCTCCTTTTTTGTACCTTTTTATGTTATTATGACTCAATTGATTCTCCTGATATCACTCTTAGTTCTTCGGCATATTGGACAAAAAATAAAGGAAGAAACTCTGCTTTTTAGATATCCAGAATGACTTCGCATTGATCCGAAATTATCGTCACTAAGACGCACCAAATCGAAACAAAATAAGGGTGTAGATATTAT
>RFKI01000068.1 GCA_003694355.1 Bdellovibrio sp. | reverse complement strand
TCTTTTAAGAGACGGAAGCGGCATTTGTCAGTGTGTGTTCTTTAAAGGCGAATGTGAACCACAGGCTTTTGAAGAATTTGAGGAATTGACTCAAGAATCCACTGTAGAAGTAGAGGGTACAGTTAGGGAAGAAAAAAGAAGCCCTGGAGGTTATGAGTTAGGGGCTGAGACTTTAAAAATCTTATTTAAGACAGAAAACTATCCCATTACTCCTAAAGAACATGGGGTGGATTTTTTATTAAATCATCGACATTTATGGTTACGCTCTAAAAGGCAGCATGCCATTTTGCGTGTACGAGCAGAAGTGGTTCGAGCCATTCGTGATTTTTTTGATGGTCGTGGTTTTACTTTAATTGATGCGCCTATTTTTACGCCAAGCTCTTGTGAAGGCACTTCCAATTTATTTGAAACAAATTACTTTGATGAAAAAGCTTATCTTTCGCAAAGTGGGCAACTTTATATGGAGGCTGCAGCAGCGGCCTTTGGAAAAGTGTATTGTTTTGGCCCCACATTTCGAGCCGAAAAGTCTAAAACGCGTCGACACTTGATAGAGTTTTGGATGGTTGAGCCCGAAGTGGCCTTTGCAGATCTTGATGATAATATGGCTTTGGCAGAGGAATTTGTGGAGTATATTGTTCAAAGGACTATAAAAAATAAAGCTAGGGAATTGGAGATTCTCAAAAGAGACCTTAGCCAGCTGGAGAAGGTGAAAGCTCCCTTTCCCCGTCTACCCTACAATGAGGCCGCAGAGCTTGTGAAAAAAGAAAATCCTCATTTTATTGTTGGGGATGATTTTGGGGGAACCGATGAAACCATCATTAGTTCCCAATTTGAAAAGCCAGTTTTTGTACATCGTTACCCTGCAAAAGTAAAAGCTTTTTACATGAAACAGGATCCAGAAAACAAGGAGTTGAGTTTAAGTTGTGATTTGTTGGCCACAGAAGGTTATGGGGAGATTATTGGAGGAGGACAAAGGGAAGAAAACCTGGAGGTTCTTCTTGAAAAAATTAAAGAACACCATTTAAAGGAAGAAGATTTTAATTGGTATTTGGATTTGAGGAGATATGGAAGTTTCCCTCATTCAGGTTTTGGATTGGGTGTGGAGCGAACAGTTGCATGGATTTGTGGACTTCCACATGTTAGAGAAACGATTCCATTTCCAAGAATGTACGGACGTCTCTACCCTTAAAGATGGAGAAGCCATGTCAGAAAGTCTTATTGAAAAAAAGTTAAGAGAACTGGACGAAAAAAATGAACAAGCTCTACAGGGCGGAGGGGCTGCTCGTGTTGAAAAGCAAAAACAAGGGGGGCGTCTTACGGCCAGGGAGCGTTTAGATGTTTTGCTGGATCCTGGTAGTTTTGTGGAAATTGATAAGTTTGTGGTTCATCGTTGCCAGAAGTTTGGATTGAATAAACAAAAATTTTTGGGAGATGGTGTTGTTACTGGTTATGGTCGCATTAATGGAAAACTAGTTTATGTGTACAGTCAGGACTTCACAGTTTTTGGTGGGAGTATGTCTCGAACACAGGCCAATAAAATTTGTAAAATTCTGGATATGGCCATGAAAAATGGAGCTCCTGTGATTGGGATCAATGATTCTGGTGGCGCTCGCATTCAAGAGGGAGTGGAGTCTTTAGGTGGTTATGCAGATATTTTTCTAAGAAACACCTTAGCTTCAGGGGTGGTGCCTCAGATTAGTGCCATTATGGGTCCTTGTGCTGGAGGCGCTGTTTATAGCCCGAGTCTTACAGACTTCATTTTTATGGTTAAAGATACAAGTTATATGTTTGTTACAGGGCCAGATGTGATCCGTTCAGTAACTCATGAGGAAGTTACAAAAGAAGAGTTGGGTGGCGCTTTGGCTCATAGTCAGAAATCAGGGGTTTGTCATTTTGCGACAGAAGACGACAAGCATTGTTTGTTAATGATACGAGAGCTTTTAAACTTTCTCCCCAGCAACAATGTGGATGACCCTCCCCTTTGGCCAACAACGGATAGTCCTGATAGGAAAGACCCTTCATTGAATACCCTCATTCCGGAAAACCCTAAAAAACCATATGATATCTTAGATTTGATTACCAAAGTTGTGGACGAAGGGTATTTTCTAGAAGTGCATAAAGAGTATGCCAAAAATATTGTGATTGGTTTTGCTCGATTTAATGGCCGTTCTGTGGGGGTTGTGGCCAATCAGCCTCAAGTATTGGCGGGTTGCTTGAATATTGAAGCTAGTATTAAGGCCGCTCGTTTTGTGCGCTTTTGTGATGCTTTTAATATTCCTATTGTGACCTTTGAGGATGTGCCTGGATTTCTTCCTGGTACAGATCAGGAATGGAACGGAATTATCACTCATGGGGCTAAACTGCTCTATGCCTATGCTGAAGCCACTGTGCCTAAGGTGACGGTAGTTACTAGAAAAGCCTATGGTGGTGCTTATGATGTGATGTCTTCTAAACATCTAAGAGGGGATGTGAATTTGGCCTATCCCACGGCGCAAATTGCAGTTATGGGGGCCGAAGGAGCTGTTAATATTTTGTATCGACGGCAGTTAAAAGAGGCTGAAGATCCTGAAAAATTAAGAGCACAGTTGATCAAAGAATATGAGGATGAGTTTAACAATCCTTATGTGGCTGCAGGATTGGGCTATATTGATGAAGTGATTGAGCCGGCCATGACTCGAAAAAGGATTATCGATTCTTTGGAAATGTTAAAAAACAAAAAGGACACCAATCCCCCAAAAAAACATGGAAACATTCCGTTATAATCTTAGTTAGGAGTTTAGATGTTTAAAAAGATTTTAGTGGCTAATCGGGGAGAAATAGCAATTCGTGTGATTCGGGCCTGTCGCACCCTTGGAATTGAAAGTGTAGCCGTATACAGTGAGGCTGATCGAAATAGCTTACATGTTATGCTTGCAGATGAGGCTTATGAAATTGGTCCTGCTCCATCGGCAGAGTCTTATTTAAATATTTCTAAAATTATAGAAGTAGCTAAAAAATCAGGAGCAGAAGCTGTTCATCCAGGCTATGGTTTTTTAAGTGAAAAGGAAGATTTTGCAAAGGCTTTAAGGGATGAAGGGATTGTTTTTATTGGTCCCACTCCAGAAAATATTCGTTTAATGGGAGACAAACTAGGGTCTCGAGAGCTTATGAAAAAAGCAGGGGTTCCCACAGTTCCAGGTTCACCGGGAGCGCTCCGATCTGTAGAGGAAGCGGAAAAAGAAGCGCAGCGCATAGGGTATCCTATTATTTTGAAAGCTTCTGCCGGAGGGGGAGGTAAAGGAATCCGCGTTGTTTATGAAGAAAAAGAGCTGAAGTCAGCTTTTCGAGCTTGTCAGTCTGAAGGCAAAAATTATTTTAATGATGACCGCGTGTTTTTAGAGCGCTTTATTCAAAACCCTAAACATATAGAGATTCAGGTTTTTGGAGACACACATGGTAATGTTGTCCATCTTTTTGAAAGAGAGTGCTCAGTTCAAAGAAGACATCAGAAGCTTATAGAGGAAGCGCCAAGTATTTCAGTGCCTCAAGAAGTTCGAGAACGTATGGGTCAAGTTGCGGTTAAGGCAGCTAAAGCCATTCAGTATGTGGGAGCCGGTACGATAGAATTTATTTTTGACAACAATACAAAAGAGTTCTTTTTTATGGAAATGAACACGCGTTTGCAGGTAGAGCATCCTGTAACTGAGATGACAACGGGGATGGATCTTGTAAAAGAGCAAATTTTTGTGGCTCAAGGAGAACCTCTCTCCTTTAAGCAAGAAGACATTAAGCAAGTGGGACATGCTATTGAGTTGAGAATTTGTGCTGAAGATCCAGTCACCTTTACGCCATCACCAGGAAAGGTTCGTCGATGTCGTATTCCTCAAGGCCCATTTATTCGGGTGGATGGGTATGTTTATCCAGGATATGAAATACCCATTTATTATGATCCGATGGTGGCAAAACTCATTGCCTGGGGACACACGAGGGAAGAGTGCATTGAGCGTTTAAAGACAGCCATTTCAGAGTTTATGTTAACGGGAGTTAAAACGAATATTATATTACATAGGAATATTTTAGAGGCCCCCAAGTTCCTAGACGGATCTTACACAACACAATTTATAGAAAAAGAAATTCTTCCTAAAAAACAAAAAGAACTTTTTATGTTTGTTGATGAACATGTGTTTTTGATTGCAGCTGCCATAGAAGCCTATAGGGAACAAAGTGCATATGATGTCTCCAAAAAAGAAACTAGAAGTCGCTGGAAGGAACTAGGTCGAATACAACAATTAAGGACTTAATATGTATTTTCAAGCCAAAGCTAACAACATTAACT
>RFKI01000067.1 GCA_003694355.1 Bdellovibrio sp. | reverse complement strand
TTCTTTAAGTTCATCATTTTCTTCTCTGATGTCAGGAGGAATATTTTTTCGTAATTTTTCAATTTCTTTTTGATCTTTTTGGATAGAGACTTCCATCTCTTCAGGAAGGTTTCTTTTGTGGACAATGGTGCAGGAAAAATTTGCCCATCCCATCAAGAGAACTATACTTAAATATAATGACTTTAGCATGGAGTTCATGCTTTCATTCTAGAAGAGCTTTTTTGAAAAAACAATACTCGTTACAATAAAGACATGTTCTTTTTTAGAAAACCCAAAGAAATTTTGTCTTTTGCTTATTCAACAAGAGAACGTTATTTCATTCATAAATCGTTTCAATTAAAAGTGATTTTTCAATTTCTGTTCGCTGTGAGTGTGGGGCTTTTGGCAGTTGCTCCCGCTGTTTTTTATTTTATTCCTCAAAACTATAAGATGTTCATCGAGATGGCCTACCAACAAAATCCAGAAATGATTCCCTATCTGGAAAAGGAGCTGGTGAGCTTTTATATTTACTTTTCTTTTGTGAGCTTGTTTGCTTTAAGTTTTTTTGCGTTTTGGGGGCTTCGGTTTTCCAGTCAGTTAATTGGGCCCATTCGTGTGCTCCAAAATCATATAAAACGTTTAAGTCGAGGTATTTGGTTTCTGGGGCCCGTGCGAGTGAGAAAGTCAGATGCTTTCCATGACTTAATAGAGGACTATAATTACTTTTATCGATCTCTTCAAAAGAAAGAGTGGCAGGATTTAGAACTTCTTCAAAAAATGCAAGATGTAGATCATAAGGAGTTTTTTAAATTAAGAGGTCAAATTCTTTTGGCAAAGAGACGCCGTTTAGGACTAGAACCACATTTGGAAGACGATAGAGAGATTGTTTCTTTTTTGCCTCAAAAAAAGCAACCTTTGGAGAAAGTCTCTTAGTTTACTAAAAAGCTTTTCCGTGTGACAGACAAGCAACTAAAACCTTTTAGACTTCTGGAACAAAAAGCTTTTCCACAAGAAACCATTGAAAATTTTCTGGATTAATTTGAAAGTAAAAAAGGGCTCCGTTTTCGACAGTTAGAGGGATATTGGGCTTGAGGGGTTCAGCATGCAGGCAGAGGCGTTTTAAAGTGCCACTGTGGGTTGAAATGGCAAAGTGTTGCCCAGGGTGTTGGGAGACAAATTCTTCAATAAAACTGCGTACTCGGTTCAGATTTTCTCGCTTTGTTTCTCCACCAGGCCAGGAAAAGTCCAGGTCTTCGGGGGCATGCCAACGATCCCAGAAGTCTTTTCCGTATTTTTCAATGATGTCTTTATTGAACATGCCTTCTGTTTCGCCAAGGTGGGCTTCCCTGAGGCAATCTGTCTTTACAAAAGGCACTTTTCGGTGTCCTAAGGCTATAGTCGCTGTTTCGATGGCGCGGGATAAGTCAGAGGAGAGGACGACATCAACAGGATAGTTATCCAGAAAATCTCGAAGAGCTTCCGCTTGCTTCCTTCCCGTTTCATTTAAAGGAATATTAGAGTGTCCCTGAAAGCGTTTTAATACATTCCAGTCCGTTTGCCCATGACGAAAAATCAAGAGGTTTTTCATGAAAAAAGCCTTTTTTTGCTTGTTTTTTAAAAAATCTACAAGGTTGATATAAGGCCTTTTTAACAGAAGATGATCTCATTTTGAAACACTTTTTCTGAAGAGCTGTTTAGGGGGTGTACAGACGAGATTTTTTATACAGTTTTCATTCGTTTAGATGCAACCAGGAAGAGTTGGGGTGGCATGAATTGTGCTGAATAAACTGGTTAGGAGAGGAGTTTTTATGAAGTGTCCAGACTGTGGAAAAAACCTCAATGAACAATATAGTGTTACAGGTGTTTTCATGTGTACTTGTGGGTGGACAGGCTCCATTAGCGCTGCAGCCTTGTCCAAACAAGATCCCACGAGAAAAACAATCCCCTTTTTGGTTTTAATCAGCACTTTGGTTGTGGCTGGTTTGATTCATGTGATTAATTGGGACACTTATGCTTTAAAAATTATTCCTCTAAAGGTTTCTCAGTGGTTTCATGTGGCTAATAAGAGCCAGCTTCAAAAAATTGTTCAGATTTGCGAAGCTCGTGAAAAATGGAGTTGTGTTGAGGGCGCTTATGAAGACATGGTTCGGCAAGATCCTGAGAATACAGAGTTGCTAGCTCTTCTTGGACAGGCGCAAATGAAGTCTGAAAACTGGGTTGGAGCAGCTCAAAGTTTTCAGAATTATTTTTTGAAAAAGGGAAAAAGTGTAGAGGTGGCCTATAACTATGCCCTTGTTTTAGAAAAGATGGGACAAGTAAGTGCCGCTGAAAGATATTATAAATATATTTTAAGTAGTCAAAAGCATCAGTTGCAGCCAAAGGTAATGAGGTCTTATGTGCTGATGTTAATGCGGGATAAACAGTATAAAAAAGCCAGTGAACTGATCTATCAATTTAGGCAGAGTAACCGTAAAGCCGCATTTTTTATGGATAAGCAATTACGGGAGATCCGTAAGCATCTTAAAGTGGCTCAACTCTAAAAAGCCTAAAGCCGTTTATAAAAAACATGTTAAAAATTTGGTTTTCAAATGGCATTTCTTGGAACATTAAATGTCCATGCCCTTTAAGGGAACAAGCTTGAGGTTTGTTAGGGAGTTCTTCAGTCTTACATCACGGGCTAAGGCGTTTTAAGAAAAGAGTCGATCTGTTTTAGAGGTTCTAATGGCCCGCTGTACCTTCGGTATGAGCTTTTGAAACTCCTCAAGAGGCTTTTCCAGAAAACTTAAATCTTCTTCCTTCTCTGAAGTATTTTCTATTTGCCAAGCCAGCTCTGCCAGGGAGGGATATCCATAGCTGGAGCAGGCGCCTTTGAGTTGATGAGCCAGGCGTTTAATTTCTTCTCGGTTTTTGTTTTGAATAGCTGATTTTAACTTTTCATAGCGAAAAGGAAGGTTTGAAACAAATTTTTCTAAAATTTTTGAAATAACAGGGTCATCTTTAAATTGAGAAAAAAGACAAGATGAATCTGAGGTGGAGTGTTGGGGAGCAGGCAGCAGAAGGCGGATGTTGTTATCCGCAGGAGCTTTTTTATAGCGACTTACAATTTCAAGGGTTTTTTGAATAAGGGAGCTCGGAGTGATGGGCTTGCTAATGTAATCCGAAAAGCCAAGGTTAAGACACTTTTCTTTTTCTCCAGCCATGGCATAAGCGGTTAAGGCAATGATAGGTTTTGTGTAGTTTTCTTTTCTTAAAAAATGAATGGTTTCATAACCATTCATTTTAGGCATTTGAATGTCCATAAAAACAACATCATAGCTTTTGTCAGAGTTTATTTTCTGAAGTCCTTCTTCACCATTGGAGGCCAAATCCACCTGAGCTCCGGCTTTTTCAAGAATGGTTTTCATTAAAACTTGATTATCTTCAAAATCTTCTACGACAAGAATATGTAAATTGCGAAGAACTTGTTTTTTATCATAGTGGAGGTAAGGCTCAGGAGAGCTAGAGGGGGCCTTCATTTCTTTTATAACATGTAGAGAATCTTTTGTTCCAGGATCAATACTGACTTCAAAAACACATCCCATTCCAATAGTGGTGCGTTTGAGTTTCACATCACCACCCAGTCCACGAGCTAAATAACGGCTTAGAGAAAGCCCCAGTCCTGTTCCTCCGTATTTTCTATTAATGGAGATATCGGATTGAGAGAAAGGCTTAAATAGCATGTCTATACTAAAAGGATTAATGCCACACCCTGTGTCTTCAACTTCAAACACCAGCTTTTTCTTTTGGTTTTTCCTTTCATATTTCACAGAAAGTTTGATAAAGCCTTTGTTTGTGAACTTTAAAGAGTTGTTAATAAGGTTTGTAAGGATCTGACGCAATCGCAAAGGATCAGATTGAATCACTGGAGGGACATTTTCTTTAAACTGTAACTTGAATTCCAGACCTTTTTCTTTAATGGGAGCAGAAAACTCACAAACAAGGTCTTCCAAAAAATTTTTTAGTTTGAAACTGGTTTTTTGAAACTCCAGACGGCCTGACTCCACTTTGGAAAGATCCAGGATATCATCAATTAAGTTAAGGAGATTATGTCCATTGCGATAGATAATGCGGAGGTATTCTTTACGTTGTTCTTCTGAAATATGGGTATTGGCTAAAATCTCTGCATATCCTAAGACTACCCCAAGAGGGGTGCGAATTTCATGACTCATATTTGCCAGAAAGTGGGACTTGGCTTTGTTAGCAGCGTCTGCCTTTTCTTTAAGCTTAATCAGTGTTTTTTCATTTTTAATGGATTCGGTAATATCTCTGGCAATGGTTGAAAAAAACTCCACTTCTCCATGGGGACCCTTATGAGCCAGAAAGACTTGAGAGGTTGGGATGTGTTTCTTATTGCGACCCTTTAGAACAAGCCGTGTTTTAAAAGAGCCTTTTTTTATGGTTTCAGGAATCACTTTTTGTTTAACCACTTCCTGGGCCCAACGAGGGTAGAAGGAAAGGTGGTCCAGCGCTTGAAGGGGTTCATTGTCTTGCAGGCCTTGGAGGTCTTTGCAAGCTTTGTTGAGATAAAGGATTTTTCCATCAAGAGAGAACATAAATACATAGTCTGTGGTGGCTTCCAGAATAGCTGTCATGCGGTCTTTCATAGACTGGGCATAATTTTTCTGAGCCGTTTCCATATTGAGTGCTTGAGAGGCTGCTTTAAAGGCTTGCCTGAGTTTATTTTCTTCTGATTTTAAGTTGGAGACATCCACGCAAAGCCCGATGAGCTCCCGGTAAGGTTTTTGCTGAGAGGGTTCCATTACTCTCAGGTCATCCCGAATCCACTTGTACTCTCCATTTTTACACAAGAATCGGTAAGCAAATGAGTAACTGCCTTTTTCAAGAAGTTCAGGCACTTTGCTATAGACTTGAGGGCGATCTTCAGGGTGAATGTGTTGGGCCCAAAAATTTTCATTATTATAAAAGTCATCCGGTGAGAACCCATACAGGGTTTTAACGTTGTCGCTAATATAGGTCAGTTTAAATTGGTTATTGCCAATGTCTCTGAGCGTGTACATCACAGAGGGGCTATTTTCCACAAGGATTTGGAAGCGTTCATTGGCTGATTGAAGAGCTTCACGTATTTTTTGATGATTTCCCTTAAAGACTTTGAGCCGAGGAATATAACTCAGAAATTTCTGTATCATTGTGGTAGGCTCCCTTGATTTGGATGTTATTTATAAAGCACAGCTTTTTAAAGATGGCTAAGCATTTGTCTTGAGAGCAGTAAAAAGCTTCTTTTTTGAAACAAATTGTAACAAAAAGCCTATTAGCCCAGACGTTGGTTGAAAGTGTTTCAAAATGAGATAAATAGGAGAAAAAAAGGCCCATTTTTGTCACCCCAAAAATTTTGTAACCTTTTGAAAACACTTAAGAAATAAGTTTGTTTCTTGACAGATTTTTTCAGCATCTCATGTTATAATTAAGGAAAGGAAGGTGATAAAAATGAAGAAAGGTCAAAATGTACAGGTTTACTTTAATGGACTTCAACCGGATCAAAGAGCCTATATTTATCAGCAGATCAATGAGTTCACTCCTTTCTTTTTACCTGATTCAGGAATAGAAGTTTTGGTGGCTAAAGATAAGGAAAATAAGGAAAACCCTTACTCCGTCACTTTTGTTCTTACAGGCGGAGGGACTTTTGTGCAATCTGAGGGAAGAGCATCTAATATTTATGAGGCCGTCAAAGAGGCCAAAAATAAATTGCTCTCTCATTTACATGCCATTCAGCAAGATGTGGTTTCCTCTGATGAAAGAGAGCGGGAGATAGAGCTTTTGAAAAAATTTGGAGGGAAGCTCCACTAATAGCTTTAGCTTTTTCGGAGCTCTTGAATATAGGCTTTGTAATTTAAGAGTTGAAGTTCTTGTTCATTAATCAGCTTTTGTGTTTGTTGCAGGCGCACTTCAAGGCGTTGAATGTTTTGATTGTGTCTGTCAATGAGGGCTTGTATCTTCTCTTCAGAAAGCAGTTGGCTTTTAAAATCTTTTTTTAGAACAGCCAGTTTTTGGGAAGTGTCTTGCAAGTGTGTTTTAACCTGTTTTTCCAGGCGCAGATGGGCATCTCTAAGGTTTTGCTGAAGCTTATAGAGGTGGTTTTGAAGAACTTGAATTTTTCGGGTGTTTTCTGAAGACACTTTTTCCTGCTCTTTTATTTTTAGCTTTAAGCTAAGGATCTCTTTGGAAAGTTGAGTTAAGAGGCCTTCTATTTTCGTTGAAGAGAGAATGGTTTGAGGGGGAGCGGATGAGGATGGGTCGTCATAACCTTCAAAAATCTGATGATTGAGCTCTTTTTGCATCTTCTCCTCCTTAACATTCATGATTTTACACGCTTTTTCCTAGACGTACATCTAAAAAACACTCTAAAATGAGTTTTAGAACGGGGGAGGGCCGCTTGCCGACGATTAAAGAAGGTGTCGACTTTCTGGCGAAGAAAAAAAAAATCACAGGAAGTTCTTTTGAAAATAAAGTCCTTCGAAGCCTTTCAAACTATCTACAGGTTTTCTTTCAGCCCCATCAAAGTTTTACGGAAAGTATTTTAGAGTCTTTTTTTTCTCAAGCTTTGTATTACCAATATTGGCAGGAAAACCTTCGTGAACTGGAAACGGTTGTGACTCGTTTGTTACAAGGGTTTGTCCCCAGTGACTTTACCCCCTTAAGAAAAACTCGGCAGGTGATTGCCATTCAGAATCAAGAAAATCTTTTGTCCTTTTTACGTCGAAAAATTCTACCAACAAAAGGGGAGCGGCGTGCTTTGGTGCCCTTTGAGGAGGGAGTTTTGGTGTTATTGCTATCACCTCATGGAGGGCTGCGTGTGCGTCACTATCCAAAGGAAGTGATGTTGATGGATGGAGACCTGGAGTTAATCGGTCCTCGTCTTTCGCTGGTTTATGATGAACACTTGGAGCTCTCTGCTCGTCATGAGCAGATGATGTCAGTTTCTTTTATGGACTTTTATCGTTTTCGACATCAAGGTGGGCTTGTAGAAGGAATTCGCTTTACAGGCTATGAATTTAGCAAGAAGTATCTTTTTCAGGAGCCCTTATATAAAGAAGTGGATTTGTTTTATGCGCTTAAAAGTGTAGAAAGGCACTTCATTAACCCGCAGTCGGACCCCTTTTATCATGAGTTGATCACTCAGATGGAAAAGGCTCAAAAGCTTCTTCGTGACCGACATGTGGATGCTCATGTGGTGGCCTCACAGGTTTTAAAACAAGCTCATATGGCTTATAAAAAAGCTTTTCCCCAAGATCGACTTTTACACCTGATGATTTGTCAATTGGAGGCTCAACTAAAAACCCCGACGACTCTCATGCCATCGGTTTCTTCTTAAAGAGCTTATGGCTTTAAGTTTTTTAAAAAGCGTTCTACGGGAATACAGCGAATGCCTTTATGGATTTCTTCTTGCTTGCCTCGGTATAATAGGATTTTTTCGGCCAAAGGATAGTCTTGTCCAAAAGATAACAGCCCTCGCAGAGAAGCTGGTGAAATGCGGGATGAGTTTTTAACTTCAATGGCTTTAAACTGGTTCGGGCCATAGATGATAAAGTCCACTTCATTTTGAGCTGTTGTTCTCCAGAAGAAAATTTCTTCTTCTTGTCTTCGATATGAGATCCAAGCTTTTAAGTTTTGTAAAACGAGACCCTCTAGGGCGGCACCCATCACAATGGATGAATCATCTAATGGGCCAACTTCTCGAAGGGAATAGTAGACGCCACTATCAAAATAATAAAATTTACTGGAACTAATAGTTGCTTTTCTGTTTTGTTTTTTAAAAGGCGGCAAACGATATCCTAACAATAAGTCTTCAACAATTTCAATGTATCGGTCCAAAGTGCTTCTTTTCACATTACAGTCTCTTGAAACATTGTTGAGGTTTAAAACTTCACCATGCGAGAAGCTTAAAGCATGTAAAAAGCGGCTGAAGGCTGATAAGTTTCGAACAAGACCTTCTTGTTTTACTTCTTCTCTTATATATAAAACCACATAACTTTTTAAGGTTTGAGCGGGGTTGGGGCTTCCCAGCACCAAGGGGAGAAGCCCCAGTTTTAAGGCCTTTTCTAGCTTAAATTGGTCTCCAAGTTCAGATGCCATAAAAGGATACATATGTGTAATAAGAGCGCGTCCAGCTAACAGATCTACCCCATGTACTTTTAATTTTCTGGCAGATGAACCAGTCATAATGAATTGGACTTTTGGGAATTGATGACTTTCCATGATTTGGTGAATTTTTGATAGAAGAGAAGGGACCTTTTGAACCTCGTCAAGAATGAAAGGGTCCCCATCATGAAGGGGTTTTACAAGGGGTTCTAGGGCTTCAGGATTATAGGAGAAGCGGTCCACGTTATAGGGGTCAAGGAAGTCAATGCATTGGGCTTTGGGATAAAATTGCTTTAGGAAAGAACTTTTTCCTGTGCCTCTAGGGCCAAACAGAAAAAAACTTTGTTGTGGTGGCGGGGAATAAAACCTTTTGATATTTTGTTGGAGCACTCTTTTATTATGACAGGTCCTGATTTTACAATCAAGTTGTAAAATCAGGACTGAATTTTACGATAGAGTTGTAAAATTCTTAAACTGCTCGACTATCGTGTTGAAACGCGACACATATAACACTAAAAAGTCTTCTTTTTTCAACATACAAGGTAGGTCATTTTTTCAATAAAAAGGCTGGCTGCCTGAGGACTTTTGTTGCTTGAGAGTGACGACCTTCTAAGGCCCTTATATTATTGATCTTTTTAATCCTCTTGGGGGCTTGGTGTTTTTGTTACAAGGTTTTTCAACACGATAGTCGAGCAGTTTTAGCCCTTTTTGTCACTTTGAGCGATTAGAGTTAAGTATATGAAATCACAGAACTTTAGGTTTTCCCCCAAAGAGCTCTGCCCTTTATTGTCTCCTGATGATGCCCAATCTCTTAATAAAATCAATAAGTTAGGTGTGGCACTGCTCTTGCTTGCTAAAGGGCTGTGTAAAGAATGTTTCTTTGTGAAGGAGAGAACCATGAAAAAAAATTGGATCTTAACGGCAGTAACAGCTTCTTTTTTACTTTCAGCCTGTGCTGACAAAATGGGTGGTTTTCGTGTCAGGCAGTTAAGCCCCTCAAACAATAAGGTGGTTAATAAGCCGAATTTTGCTGGAGGCCAGGAACAAGGTGACCCACGACTGGTGGCAGCCTTGCGAAAGCAGATGAAAGGTCAAGAAGATAAAGTCCTTCAGGCCTTCAATCAATTTTTAGACCGTGTGGCTAAAGATTTTAAGCTAAGATCATTGCCGTCAAGTGGAGAAAAATACCGTCAGCTTATTCGAGCCATTGAGGTGCAAGAAGAAAAGTCAGGTCAGACGGCCCCTTCTTTTAAGGTTTCCGTGCTCAGTTATGAGGCCCCTTATTTGGTCACTCAGGATTTTATCGAGGATTCTACAAATAAAGAAAACCTTATTGGCCAGGAAAAACAGATCAACCAGATTAAATTAAGAGATGCAGTAGATACTTCTACGGACAGCCGAGCCCTCTCCATAGATGACTTCATAAAAGAGGGAGCGGAGGCGGCCTCCCAATATATCACCCATATAAAAAAGGCTTGCATTCAATCGGTGGAAGGGCGTTGTGAGCTGTTGGCTTTGGCTGTATTAAATCAGTCTAAAGAGAGTGAAAGTGACTTAACCTTTGCCGTTCATATTTTAAAGAGAGAAGAAACAAATCAGGGTAAGGCGCGTTTTATTTCCCTTGATGCGGCCACCGTTCAGCAGGCCTTTCCTTCGATAGAACTTAACTCTTTTATTCTTGGGGTGCCCACAGAGATGGCCAAAGTCATTTCGGATATCGTCGCTTCAAAGGCTGCTGTACCTTCATCAGAATCTGAAGAAAAAAACTCTGAACTAGTTTCTGAACAGGCCCCTTCACCATCTGCAAATACAGGGAATCAATCAGAAGATGACGGTGAAGGCGTAAAAAAGGCCGAAGAAGGGGCTAAAGATAAAGAAGAAGCCACAGAACATGATGATAATCATCACAAGGATGCGGGAGCTTCTGAGGGTATTGCTAGCGATCATCATTCAAGTCAAAGAGCTTCTGATAATAAGCCAACTGTAACAGGGGCGCCGGCACTAGTTTCAGATGATGATAGAGCAAAAGTTGCTGAGGAGCAGAAGGGTGAAGGGCCCCGTACTGCAGAAGAAGGGTCTTCTTCTGATCATAAAGAGAGTGAAAGTACTGGTGGGGCCGAGGGAAGTGTGTCTGGAGGCAGCGGGGCACAGTAAAACCTTAAAGTGAGAAAAGTTGCATTGGCTTTAGAAGTTTTTTCAGCGGATGAAAAATGAGAAGGTCATTGAGTTTGAAAAATAAATAAAGATTTTTAGTGGAACGTTGGTGGATAAGTGGAACGTGACTGGCAGGGCCCCTTTAGGGGCTTTTTTTATATTTTCAGGTGTCTGTTCTTTCCCATTTGCTCTTAGATGGAAAACTTTAGGGATACCTTTTTCTTAGGG
>RFKI01000066.1 GCA_003694355.1 Bdellovibrio sp. | reverse complement strand
TTGTTAAAATTGATGATAAAGGAATTCAAGTTCTGCTCAAAGAAGTTCCAAATGATAAGCTGTTGTTAGCACTTAAGACAGCAAATGATGAAATCAAACAGAAAATATTTAAAAATATTTCCCAAAGGGCAGCCAATCTTCTTAAAGAAGACTTACAGAACATGGGACCGTCTCGTGTTTCTGATGTAGAAGCCGCTCAGGTAGAAATTGTTAATATTGCCCGGAGATTGGAACAGGAAGGAAAGATTTTAATTGCAAGAGGTGGAGCTGAGGACGCTCTGGTATAAAAGATGATAAAAAAACAAGAAAGTAAAGTTATTTCTCAGGATGAGGATGGAAAAATTATTTTTGAATACCATCCTCGGGAATTTCATCTTAGCTCAGAGACGGATGAAAAACGTCTTTTTGATATTCAAGAACTCAGTGAGAAATCTGATTTTCAAATGGATCCACTTGTTGCAGAACAAGTAGGGCTTTCTGAATTAAATCGGAAAAAAATTACAGAGAAAGTTGAGAAAGAAGCTTTAGAGAGACTAAAAGAAGTTGAGGAAAAAGCTTATCAAGAAGGTTATAATTTGGGATTAGAAGAAGGTAAAAAAGAGGCCTTTGAAAAGCATAAAGCGGAAATTCAACAGCGGATAGAATTTATAGATCAAATATTAAAAAAATTTGATATTTTAAAAGAAGAGCTTGTGAACAATAACGAAGCAGAAATTATACAGTTAGTTCATGAACTTGCTTGCCAAATTTCGTACTCTGAAATTTCTGAAAAACCAGAAATTATTCTTAACGTTATTAAGTCTGTGCTTAAAGAAACACAGGGAGAAGAAGAAATAAGAATTTATCTTTCTCCTCAAGACTATTCTTTTTTAAAAGAATCTCGAAAGAAGTTAGGAAAAGAACTGGCAGACTTAGAACGAGTTGGTTTTGAAGAATCTGAAAATATAGAGCCAGGAGGCTGTGTTTTAGAGTCTAAGTATGGATCTGTTGATGCCAGTTTAAGGCAGAGAGTTGAACAGGCTTGGATCGCTTTAAAAGCTCGGATTCCTCATGTAAAGGTCCAAAAAAGTGAGACAACTGGGGGAGATGATTCTGGGCATAAAGAGGATTAAAAAGAATGAAGCTGGAAATCGCGTTTTCTAAATATAGAAATAGTATTCGTGGGCAACATTTTTTTAAGCAAATGGGACGAATTACCCATGTGAATGGATTTTTAATGAAGGGATATGTTCCAGGAGTGAATGTGGGTTCTCTTTGTGAAGTGTATTCCATCGATGAACAATATAAGTTTATTGCAGAAGTTGTTGGGTTTGAAGATCGTCATGTGTTGCTTATGTCTCTCGGAGAATTATCAGGAGTTGGTCTTGGTTCAAAAATTGTTGTTTTAAGTAGTCAGTCTAAAATTCCTGTTGGTAAAGAAATGATAGGTCGAGTTATAGATGCCCTGGGACAACCTTTGGATGACAAGGGAGAAATAGATGCTCTAGACGAAATACCCATTTATAAAGAAACCGTTAACCCTCTAGAGAGAAGTCCTATTCGAGAAAAAATTCTTTTAGGAGTGAGGGCCATTGATGGGCTTTTAACTTTAGGTAAGGGACAAAGAATTGGAATTTTGGCGGGCTCAGGAGTTGGGAAGTCGATGCTATTAGGTATGATTGCCAAGAAAGCCCGTGCTGATTTAAATGTTATTGCTTTGATTGGAGAAAGAGGTAGAGAAGTTAGAGAATTTATTGAAGATGTTTTAGGCCCAGAGGGTCTCAAGAAATCTATTATAGTTGTTGCCACCTCAGATCAAAGTCCTCTTTTGAGAACCAGAGGAGCTTTTGTGGCTTCAGCTCTGGCGGAATATTTTTGCCAGCAGGGAAAAGATGTTCTCTTGTTTATGGACTCTGTGACTCGTTTTGCAATGGCCCAAAGAGAAATTGGGCTTAATGTCGGAGAGCCTCCAACAACTAAGGGATATACGCCGAGTGTTTTTTCTTTGATGCCTAAGCTTTTAGAAAGGGCAGGTAACTTTGAAGGAAAAGGGAGTGTGACAGGATTGTATTCCGTTTTAGTTGAAGGAGAAGATATGGAGGACCCTATTGCAGATGCCGTGAGATCTATTGTAGATGGACATGTGGTTTTAACCAGGAGATTAGCTCAACGTGGTCATTTCCCAGCTATAGATATTTTACAAAGTAATAGTCGAGTTATGCATCGATTGGTTTCAGAAGAGCAAATGAATCTTGCTCAAGATATTCGTTCAATGCTTGCAGAGTATCAGGATGCTGAGGATTTAATTCAGATAGGTGCTTATAAAGAAGGAACTCGACCTGAGTTAGATAGAGCTATTAGATTGCATGATTCCATTAATCAGTTTTTAAGGCAGAGATATGATGAGGAAGACTCACAAGAAGATGTTTTCGAAAAAATGCTAAGAGTTGTAAATTCTGGCAATGGAGCTGAATTTTGAAGAAAAAATTCAAGCTTCAAGGTGTTCTTGAGCTTTATGAGCTAAGGAAGAAAATAGCACAAAGGGAATTTTTTGAGGCTAAGGCAAAGGTTCAGAAGAAGTTAAAGGAGATCGAAGATCTTTATGAAAAAATAGAAGAAAGCCGCAGGCAAATTGCGGACTTAAAGAAGTTGAAAAAAGAGGAAATAGAAATAGTAAAAATACTGGAAAGTTTTATTGATGGGACAAAGATAAGACTGAAAAAAGAAAAAGAAAAAGTGAGAGAACTTATGTTAGAAGAAGAAGAGAA
>RFKI01000065.1 GCA_003694355.1 Bdellovibrio sp. | reverse complement strand
GGATCCTTATAAAAATGATATTTCTGTAAGAGTTTCTAAAATTCCAGATTTCCTTAAAGGTTTGGAAAGGGTTATAAAAGATAAATACCCTCATTTTGAGGTGGTCTGGTTTGGACATATTGGTGATGGAAATTTACATGTGAATATTTTAAAGCCTGATGACTGGAGTGAAGAAAAGTTCTTGGCGGCCTGTCATGAAACAGATCAGGAGATGTTTAAGATGATTCAAGAGCTAGGAGGGAGTATTTCAGCGGAACATGGGGTTGGCTTAGTGAAAAAGGAATACTTGCATTTTTCTCGTTCTAAAGAGGAAATTTGTTCTATGAAGGAGATTAAAAAAGTTTTTGATCCAGATGGAATTTTGAATCCAGGTAAATTGTTTTGAATCGTTCAATCAGGTTGTTTAGAAAGACTTTTTATAAATAAAAAATCTGGATTTTCATTTAAAGAGAAGTTTCTTTTTTGTGTTTGAAATGTATAAATTTGTTCTAAAAGATGGATGGCTTTAGTAAGGGCTTCTTCAAAATTGGCAGGAGGGGCGAGGGTTATCCACTCCATATGTTTTGCAAGTTCACTGATTTCGGGGATGCCATAGGTTTTGCCTGTGCCTTTCAGTTTATGAAAATCATCGCGAAGTAAAGAAATATTGTTTTTATGTTCTTGAATTGTTTGGATTTTTTGAGGAAGTTCTTGGATATACTCTTCTTTTAGCTGGTTTAGAAGGTTTTGAATGCTCATGAGGCGATGGCTCCTTCTTCATGGGGTTCTTCTTTCCAGTCATGAAGTTTAAAGTAAAAGGTGGCTCCTTTATTTGGCATAGATTGGACTCCGATACTTCCTCCGTGCTCATCGATAAGTGCTTTAGCAATGGCCAATCCTAATCCCGTTCCTTTAACTAAAGGAGAGTCTTCAGAAGTGACTTGTCTGAACTGTTCAAATATGAGTTCTTGATCTTCAGGAGCAATACCTTTTCCTTGATCAGACACTTCAATAGTTAAAAGGTTGTCTTCGTCTATAAATGCTCGAAGGGTGACTTGGCTTTGAGGAGGTGTGTACTTGATGGCATTAGAGATGAGGTTGGTGAGAACTTGTTGAATCCGTTCTTTATCCACGAAGATGGAAATATGGTTAAGGTCTGTATCTAGTTTGATTGAAACTTGAGCGGCATGGGCCAAGCCTTCCATGGTCTTTTGGGTTTGTTCTAAGAGAGGAATAAGTGGTGTCCATTCTTTCTTTAGAGGGAATTTTTTAGCTTCTATTTTTGCAAGATCTAATAAGTCATTGATAAGTCGGATTAATCGATCTGTTTCCTGTTCAGCTATAGACACTAAATTCAAAGAAGGTTCTGAAAGTTTGTCCACAACACCTCCCTTTAAAAGGCCTAACGAGCCTTTAATAGAAGTCAGAGGAGTTCTTAATTCATGGCTTGCAATACTTAGAAATTCTGATTTTGCTTTATCAAGAGCTTTGAGTTCTTCGATTTGGTTCAGCACTTTTTGGGCAAGAGCATTAAAGGTCGACTGTATTTGTCCAACTTCGTTATGGGGAGGGACACTGAATTTATAGGAATATTTGTTATTTAAAAAGTCTCTCATTTTCATTGAAAGATCATGCAATGGTTTAAGAACGGAATAAACAGTTATTCTATAAAATGATAGAATCCCTAAAAGCATTGAGAAAAAAGTGATAAGAGAAAAATAAAAGATTCTTTTTTCCAGGTACTGGGTTTTGTTTTTTAAAACTTTTTGGAAAGAATGTTCGCTTCGATTCAGAATATTTCTTTCTTTTGGAGTTAAAGTTCTTTTATTTAAAGTATTTAAGGTTTGTTGTAACAACTGTTTTCGATGTGGAGGCTGAGCCTTCAGAACAAAGTGATTTGCTTCTTGTAGAAACTCTTTAGATTTAGGGTGAGTCAATAGACCTTGTAGATGGTAACTATCCTCTAGTTGTCGTGAAAGTGTTTTATACGACATAAAAGACGTATAAAGTAGAAAGGAAAAACCAAAGAACAAAGAAAGGCTGAGGGCTAAAAAAAGACGAAGGCGTGATTGAATTTTATTCATGGGAGGTCCTCTTCTGATCTTCTTCAAGAATGTCTGATATCATTTGACATAATTTTGTTGGATCAAAAGGCTTCGCAATATACCCTTTTCCTAAATGTTTAAAAGCATTAATGGATTTTTCATTGGTGTTGGCGCTCATAAAAATAATAGGTATTTGGCATTTTTGTTTTTGAAGGGTTTCGCCGACTTGGATTCCATTGCATTGAGGCATCATTTCATCAAGCATAATCAGGTCAAATTCTTGCTTCTCTAAAATTTGGAGGGCTTGAGCGCCATCTATCACATGTGTAACGTGGTGCTTTCCTATTTGTTCCAAGGAAAGTTTTGCAATGGTTGCAATGTTGATATCATCTTCAGCAAGGAGAATATTCATATGGTTATCCTGTTTTTTTAAGTTTTTCCTTTAAAATCCATTGTTTTAAACTGTTCCCAAAGACTTCTGGTTGGGTCAGAAAGCAAAACTGCACTTCCCATTCTGTAGGGCTTATTTGATGACTGTCTAAAACCTTCATAGGTTGTTTTTCAAGGCCCAATTTTTTAAAAAGAGGCGTATCCACTTCAATGATCATATCTTTTTGAAAACTTTGTCCTGAACGACAGATGATCCCGTTTTCAAGTAAGGATACGACTTCAATGGGAAAATGAATCACTCCAGCAGAAAAGTGGGAAGAGGAGTCAAAATCAAGTCGAGCGCGTTCTTGTGGAGGAAAGCGTTTAAGAAGGTCTTCTACCTTTTTAAGAAATACAATGGGGTCAATGGGTTTTATAATGTAGTCATGAACGCCTGCTTTAGCGGCTTTTTCAATGCTCTTTTTTTCTCTTAAGCCTGTTAACATGGCCACAGCCATTCCTTCAAATCGTTTGTTTTTTGTGAGAGTTTGAACCAGTTCGAAACCAGAGAAGTGAGGCATTTTAGCGTCAGAGATAAGTAAGTCAATGGGACTTGAATTAAGGAGATCCATGGCTGCAAGGGCATCTTGAGCGGTAAAAACAGTATGGCCTGCAGATTCAAGGATTTGCTGTGTGATTTTAAGAATATCTTTGTCATCGTCGACAATAAGGATTTGTGCCATGTCTTCCTCTTGTACCTTGCTTGATTTTATATATATTTCGGAAACTTTTAGTGTTTTTTAAAGACTTCTTTATG
>RFKI01000064.1 GCA_003694355.1 Bdellovibrio sp. | reverse complement strand
GTTAAAAGTTGCGCGAAATACACTTCCTTCAAAAAAAATAACTGTCGTTTTTGAGTGGATTCCTCAGGAACTCCTCCCAGAACTGCAACTTTATTTAAAAGGTGCTTCTTCTTTAAAGCACTTTCTTTCTCTTCTCAAAGAAAAAAACTTCTGGAACTTTAACCTTTCCCTTTATGGAAGACTTTTAAGCTTTTGTAAAAAAAATCATATAAAAATCCTACTGCCAGAACATAAAAACTCTGGAGACTTACCTTTAAAGGAAAGAGATTCTCTTATCAGCAAAATCTTAATTCAGAAAAAAAAGGATTCACCTCAAAACAAGTTTTTTGTTTTCTATGGAGCCTATCATCTCTTAGGCCCTGAGCACTTAGGAGATCTCATTCAACAGAAAGGCTTTGCAACAACCGTTTTTACTGGTTTTTTTGATAAAGCTTTTTGGAGAGCCTACAAAGAAGCTCCCCTTTTTCAAATGGTTCAACTGGAAGAAAATATCTTTTATTGGCTCTCTGATACACCTTTAGAGAGAAATCAAAAAATCCTTGAAGACTGGAAGGCCACAGGGCCTTCATGGGAAGAAGCCAAAAAACAATTTGAAGAAGAGGAAAGTTTTTTTCTTTAAAATCCAGAAACAGCCCCATCTCCTCTTGAGTCAAAAGCTCCTTCCAGAATGCCAGAAGGTTTTAACCAGACACCATACACGCGGCTATTCCAGCTTCTTTTCACCTGATGCCCTTTTTTCTCCAGCACTCGAATCGTGTCTGGTGAAAAGCCCACTTCATCCACAAACAAAACTTTTGGCAAAAACTGATGATGCACTCTTCTGGCCTGAATGGCCGAGTCCATATCCATCTTCCGAACAAGCGTTCGATATAATACCTGAATCACACCACTAATAATACGAGGTCCCCCGGGCGCTCCTAAAGACATTACGATTTTTCGATCCTTTTCAACCAAAGTGGGACTCATGGAACTTAAAGGGCGTTTTCCAGCTTGAACATAGTTCCCGGATCCTTGAATAAGCCCATACATGTTCGGTTTTCCTGGATGAGTGGTAAAGTCATCCATCTCATTATTTAAAGCAATCCCATACTTTTCACTCACCACCCCAGAACCAAAATTACCATTTAAAGTCACGGTAAGACTGACAGCGTCTCCATCTTTATTCAAAATAGAATAATGGGTGGTTTGAGAGCTCTCCTTAAGATCTTTGAGATCTAGGGGTTTTAAATGTATGGCTTTCTCTTGAGAAATGCTTTTTTTCAAAAAAGATAAGTACTTTTCTGACAGTAACTTTTTCAAAGGATTAGAATAAAAATCAGGATCGCCAAGAAGAGCCCGACCCCGAAATGAACGGCTTAAAATCTCTCCAATGAGATGATATTCTTCTCCGCTAAAGGCTTCAAACTTTTCTGGATGTAAATGTTCAAGAAGATACAAAGCTGTCTTAATAACAACACCTCCACTACTTGGAGGAGGCATTAAATACAAATGATAATTATAAAAAGAAGCTTCCATGGGTTGACGCCACTTCACTTGGTAGTTTTCCAAATCTTTAAGGGTCATTTCTCCACCAGCATTATTCACAGAAAGAACAATGTCTTGAGCAACACGCCCTTTGTAAAACCCTGAAGCCCCTTTATTTCTAAAGAGCTTCAAAGCCTGATACAAAGCCTTCTGCCGAAGCACTTCACCAGGGCGATAGAAAACTTTCCCTTTTTTAAGAAAAAACTTCTTCCCCCCAGAGGCAGAAAAATGTTTAGAGGCTTTGTGAACTCGATCCACCCACTCCCCAGAAACACGAAAGCCATTTTTAGCCAAATGTAAAGCTTCCTTAAAAAGGGTTTTCCATTTCAATTTTCCATATTTCTGATGCATGGCCCACAAACCTGCAGGAAAACCAGGAACCCCAACAGCGGTCCCTCCCAAGCGGGAGGCCATTTCCCCTTTACTTAAATAATAATTCTTATCCATGGAAGCGGGAGCCACTTCCCTAAAATCCAAAACCACGACTGGATGACCCTTCATTTTGATCAATGCAAACCCCCCACCCCCTAAGGCTGCATGATAGGGATTTGTCACTGACAAAACCAAGCCCACAGTAACAGCCACATCCACCACATTACCACCTTTTTCCGCCATCCGTGTTCCCGCTTCAATAGCATAATGATTGGGCCCAGAAATCACAATTTGTGAACCTTCAAAGGGGACAGCTTTTACAAAAAACCCATAAAACAAAACAACAAAAAAAATCCTTTTCACTGACTCCTCCCTCGTTTTTCTTTACGCGCTAAAAGATAATAGATAGGCAACCCCTGCTTTAAAAACAGATTTTCAAAATGAGTGATAAAATTAGTTTTAGCATAAACAGATTGATGCAAGTTCTCTTCGGCAGCCTCTAAAAAATAAGGAGACCCCTTGAAGACCTCCAAAGCAGAGAAAAAATAGTCTCGACTGTCCGTTTTAAACTCCACAATCCCGCCCTCGGATTGAATAGAAAACAGTTTGGATAAAAACTCTTTGTTAATTAATCGGTTCTTTTTTTGCCTCTTTTTTTCCCAAGGATCTGGAAAGTGTATAAACACATCCTGAACCTCTCCTGACTCAAAGAGATCTTCCAATAAAAAGGCATGATAACGCAAAATTCTCATGTTATGAGCGCCTTCACGTAAAGCCCGACGGATGGACTGTACAAGAGGCTTATATTTCTTTTCTATGCCCAGCAAACACCTTTGAGGAAACTGTTTGGCTCGATAAGCAAAAAAGAACCCATTTCCTGTTCCTATCTCCAAATCCAAAGGAACCTCCTTTGGAACTTGAAAAACTTCTTGTTTCCACTTCCCCTTGAACAAAGGGGCTCGCTCTTCATGAAAAGCCCAAGAATAAAGTTCTCCTGTGGGGTCCAGAATGGCTTTCACATAATGGTTCGGATGAGGAAGGTCCTTGGATCGGCTGATTTGACGCATGGTCGTTGACTTATATCAGTTTTAAAAGAAAATCTCAAACAGGAAAGATAGGGTCTTTCCTGTTATTTTAAACAAGAGGCTCCTTATCGACCATAAGGAGAATAAGGGTTATAAGGAGGATAATAACCGCCTCCACCTGGAATTCCACTGCCCACACCGTAACCAGGGTAGCTGGACCCAAGGGCCACTGTAGCGCTGGCAAACCGCGCGCCTTCGTAGAAAAACTCAACTTGTGAACCATTCACGAGCCCTTGTTGAGCATTGCGAACAATCACTTTTAAAATAAAATTGGCCCCTGGTTTAACCTGAATATCCGCCTCCAAGTCCTGTCCCTGATTGATGGGATAAAAACGCCCAGAAAAGGTCAATGGAAGTGGCGGAAATTGGGAAAAAGCCATACTTCCTGGCATAAATTGAATGGTTCCCATGCTGCCAGCTCCAGGAACATTTGTATTTAAGGAAAGATTCATGAGCACCTGATACTGAGTTTGACTTCCATATTCCGCACGAATTTTACACTCGCTCCCTTTTACAAAACGGCCCCAGTTGTCCAGAAAACCATACCAAGAATAAGGATTACACATGCCCTTTGCAAAATAAGCATCTTTCAAAAAAGACTTAAAACGCCCCTGATCAGATACGGATAAAATAGCTGAATTTACAGCCCCCAATTGAGAACCATAACCGCCCACAAATCCTGTAGGATAAGGAGCAACACCTCCACCACCACCTTTATCACAGGCGGCTAAGCCCAAAAGAGCCCCCAATGATAAAATAACTATCCATCCTTTTAAAAACACTTTCATGTTCCTTCTCCTTAAAATCACAAACTTAAGGGCAAGGGCTTTCTTGGATGAAGGCGCTCATAGCGCAGGCACCCTAAAGCCCTCCCCTTTCCTTCCTTTACTTCAAGCCTTATGCCAGGGAAAACAGAGCTCTTTTGCAAAACATAAGCTCTTTATCAGAAAACCCCTTAAAAAACTGACAAATTTCGCGCCTTTAAAGCTCAAAGGTGACAAAAAGCGCTTTTTTTCATGATTCATTAAGATTCATTATGATTTTTAGTGGAACAAAGTAATTTCAAAGGAATAAGTTATTCTATTAGCTTCTTTAATGTTGGAGGTTTATTCTTATTGTTGTGTTACAAGTTTTTTTCTGCATGGTAACCAAGTGATTCAGATCCATCAGTAAACGCAATAAGCTTCAAACAAATCTTCAACCTAAAGGTTTTCTAAAATAAATCTTATATTGGCCTTTAAAAACTTCTACAAGGCGGGATTTAAAGTCTGGCGGTAAAACATGAGTAAAACTTGAAAACCATGTATTAAGCCAATCTGGAGCAATTTGAAGCTCCTTTCCAACCTCTTTCACAAGAGGATCTATCTCACTAAAATCCTGTTTTATTAAAACAGCATCAATATCTAAAGTAGATAAAGGATATTGATGAGCTAAAATCATAGCTCCCCCTCTTCCAATAGGAGCCTTCAGCTTTTGATCTAACGCAGAAAGGGCCTTTAGCATGGTTTCTTTTTTTAAGTCCTTCAATTTTCTCTCCTTTCTTCAATTATACGAAATTTATATTTTTTTCGTAATAGTTATTTTTAAAATATTTTTGTAGAGTTATATCATTATCCAATAGAGATATTTCAAAGAATGGTGGATTGGAAAAAAGCATAGCAATGTAACCTTTTGCAAACCCTAAAACGGTTCGAAAAAATGGGCCCTAGACATTAACCCCGTTATTACCTGAAGACCTGGCATCAGGTATGGAGCTAGCCTCTTTCCGAAGCCTTATCTTTTCAAAGTGTTTCAACGTAGGTCTCTTATCCTCTTAGCATATTTAAGAGAATTAAGAGATTCTCTGTGGTGGAGGTTTTCCTTAATCACATATTTTAATATAAGACATAGGGATCGGTTTTCACTTTTTGTAGCTCTTTCAATAACGGTATAAAGAGTGGAGGCTTTTAAGCTCTGAAAGCTCTCAAAGTATATTAACAAAGCCTATAAGATTAAAAAACTGAAATCTAAAAAAAATCCTTAAATAACCTTTCCACATCTTCTTTCGAAAAAGTTCCTTCCCTTAAAAGACTGAATCTTTGAAAATCCTCACTCAACTTCACAACCGTACTGCTAACAGGAGAGCTTGGCCTTTCTTCATTCCAGGAAGCCGTCTTCACATCTCTATCCTTAGAAAATTGAAAAGCAGATAGAAAGTCAGTAGCTGGCGCCTTCCCTGACTGGTTAACGCTTGTAGAACTAATAGGCCGATTGTAAATGTTTAATAAAGATTTCACAAAAGGGTGCGGAGATTGACGAAGACCAATAAAGTGAGTGCCCTGATGAATCCAATGGGGAATCAAAGAGCTAGCAGGCAAAACCAAAGTCAAAGAGCTCGGCCACAAAGTGGTTAAAAAATCTTTAAATGTCTCGGGTAATGTTGTTAAACGAAAAACCCAATATACATGAGGGATTAAAAGTAAAAGAGGTTTTGTAAAATGGCGCCCCTTAAGCTGATAAATCTTCTCATTGGCTTTTTGGTCTTCAAAGTCAGCCCCTAAACCCCAAATGGTTTCTGTAGGATAAACAAGAACACCTCCAGATTTCAAGTGCTCTACATACTTTTCTATTTCATCCATTTTCCGATATCTTTTCTCATCTGCATTCCAGGCCACTGTACAGATTCTGCAAGCTTATAAGCCTCACGAATTGACTCTTCAAGAGAACTTCCCAAGCCAATGGCATTAAGAACCCGTCCCCCATTAACCACCCAGCGCCCTTCCTTAAAGGCCGTGCCAGCATGAAGAAAGTAAGAAGACATGGTAATCTTATCCAAGTCTGCAAAAATCTGATCTCCTTTAACGGGGTTTTGAGGATAACCTTTTGCAGCTAAAACCACACAAGTGGCATAAAGGTCTTTCCACCTTAAATCGGGAACCTCTCCCCTTGCTATTTTATAAAAAACTTCGGCCCAATCTCCATCCAATAGAGGCATAAGAACCTGTGTTTCCGGATCTCCAAAACGAACATTGTACTCTAAAACAATAGGTCCTTTTTCTGTAATCATCATACCAATGAAAAGGACCCCTCTATAAAATAATTTTTTTCTCTCGATAAGTTGAATAGAAGGCTCTATGACTCTTTTTTTAACTTGTTGAAGTAGATCTTCTGAAATCTGATAAGGAGCTACAGTACCCATACCACCTGTGTTTGGGCCCTTTTGTCCATCAAGCAATCGTTTATGATCTTGCACCAACGGAAGCAGTTGATATTCACTTCCATTTGTTAAAACATGACAACTTAACTCCCACCCTGCTTGATATTCTTCAAGTAAGGCTCTTTTCCCAGCTTCACCAAAAATTTGCTCCTTAAAAAGTTTTTCTGAGGCAGTAAAAAGCTCTTCCTCTGTTTGACAAATAAAAACTCCCTTCCCTGCGGCTAAACCATCTGCTTTTAAAACCCAAGGACTTGAAAATTCCTTATATCTTGCTTTGACTTCTTCTAAGTTTTCCACAACAAATGCTCTGGAAGTGGGAACTTCTCCCTCTTTCATAAACTGCTTGGAAAAAATCTTACTTGCCTCTAAGGCAGCCGCTTCCTTCGATGGAGCAAAGACCAAAAAACCAGCATCTCTGAACAAGTCAGGAAGTCCAGAAACAATTTCTGCTTCAGGGCCAATAACCACTAAATCCACACTCATTTTTTTACAAAAAGAAATCATATCTGAAGGCTCTTTAATACCTGCGCATAACGCTTCTTTTTTCATGCCATCATTTCCAGGAATGGCCATAATCTGATCCACAGAAGGAGATTGATAAAGCGCTCGAACTAACGCATGTTCTCGTCCGCCTTTTCCAATAACTAATACGTTCATTGATAGCTTTTCCTTACAACTTATTTTCTTCTATAATTGTCTGTGCTTCCATAAAATGTTGTGGGTCCACATAAATTCTTTCTATCCGACGAATTTCTTCATACTTATGAAAAATTTCAGTGCTTTTCTCTATGGGGTAGGGATTAGCTTGTTTATCATATTGATCTACCACAAAAATAGATCGTTCAGACTCACCGAGAGAACCACTGTGATATTTACTTAACCGCGTGGTGGAGTTAGATAAAATACAATGTATACCTTTTTCTTCTAAAACCTGCTTCATCTGAGGCAAGCGGTTTGTTTTTTCTGTAGAGTGAAATTCAAATAGCATTTTATAAGGGTTTTGTTTAGCGATACGTTGAGCCCATTTATTGTCAACAGAAGCCAAATGCTCATAAAGATAATAGTCCGTATATTTAATATATTGATCAATATCAGCAGGAAGAAAAAACTGACAGTCTTTAGAAGTTAAGTACCTGAGTAACATCTCTTCATAAATGATGGATTTATGATGAAAGTAAACCATCAAATGCATATGATGTCTGGAGAGTAAAAAGTCATCAAAGGTATAAAGAGCCCTTCGATTTAAAGCCAAATGTAAATTATTCCCGTGGGATGAATTAATATGATAGGTCAAATTTGATAACAACCAGCTAGTCTCCACTTTTCCATAACTGGTTCCACAGAAAAAAGCATCTCTTTCCAAATAGTCCATGCGATCCACATCAAGCTCTGAACTAATGACTTGACTTAAAATGGTCCTAAAACAAAGCCCATCTTCTTCAAAGAAGTCATCAACAGAAGGAATCCGATTATCAATTAAACAAGCCACATATAGAGGATCTATAT
>RFKI01000063.1 GCA_003694355.1 Bdellovibrio sp. | reverse complement strand
GGAAGAAAAATCAAAGCAGCGATAATATTAAATATGGTATGAGAATTAGCTACATCCCGTTGAATATGAGAGGACTGAATCCACTGAGCAAACTGGGAAGTGAAAAAATAAAAAAGAAACACACTAGCTGTTTTATAAAAGCAATGAGCCCAGGCAATTTGCCTGGCAATGTAATTGCCTCCTAAGGACGCCACCAAAGCGGTGGCCGTTGTACCTATGTTGGCCCCATAAACCCAATAAATGGCATCCGTCAAAGAAATCAGTCCTGAAGCCGCTAAAGACATGGCAAACCCCACTGTCACAGCACTGCTATGAACAATGGCTGTAAAAATAGCAGTTACAATAATGGCCACCACGGGGTTTTCTTTAAAATACTCCAGGCTATTAATAAAATAATTGGTTTCTCGAATAGCTTGAGTTCCCTGCCCTATAAGCTCAAGACCATAAAAAATCAATCCAAACCCCATCACCACAGCCATTGCTCTCCGAAACGGTCTTTTCTTCGAAAGAAAATAAAAAACAAAAGCAAAGGTAAATAATGGCAAACCATATTGAGCCACATTTAAACTTAGAATTTGTACGGTAATAGTCGTTCCAATAGCTGTGCCGAGAATCACTCCCATCACTTGCTGAAGGGTTACAACACCTGCAGTTCCTAGCCCCACCAGCATCGAAGTCACAGCGCCTGAACTTTGAATCAGAATGGTTAAAAGAATTCCAACAAAAACTCCTACAATAGGACGATCTGAAAGCTTTGAAATTAAACCTCGAATTTTATTGGCAGCCAGTTTTTGCAAATTTTCACTGGCTAACGTCATCCCATACATAAAAAAAGAAATTCCAGCTATTGTCATCAGAAAGGATGAATGCAAACCTGTCTCCTACCGTTTAGAGGATAGACTCTACAAATTCCTTGGGACGAAAGGGTATCAAATCATGAACACCTTCTCCCACTCCCACAAAACGAATTGGCAAACCTAGCTCACACGCCACTCCCACAGCCACGCCGCCCTTAGCCGTTCCATCTAACTTGGTTAAGATAACCCCCGTTAACTCTAAGGCTTCATGAAATTTATGAGCTTGCATCAAAGCATTCTGTCCTGTATTGGCATCTAACACCAATAAGGTTTCATGGGGCGCCTCTGGCAAAACCTTTTTCATCACTCGCTTCACTTTCTTTAACTCTTCCATTAAAGGCTCTTGAGTATGTAAACGTCCAGCCGTATCAATCACCACAAAATCATAGCCCTGGGAACGTGCTTTTTGAAGACCATCATAAACAACGGCACTCGGGTCTTTAACGCCCTCTGGACTAAAAAAATCAACACCAGCCCGCTGGCTCCAAACTTTTAACTGATCTTCTGCTGCTGCCCGAAAAGTGTCTCCCGCCACCACTAGAACCTTCAAGCCCATCTCCTTGGCCTGTTGGGCTAACTTACCAATGGTCGTCGTCTTACCCACTCCATTGACCCCCACAATCATCCAAACAAGCGGAGAATACTGTGAGGTTTGTTTTTTTAAATAACTCTTCAATTCATTATCTTCATTGATAGAACTTTCAAAAAAGTGTTCCATTTCATCTTTTAAGGCTTTTTTAATTTCATCTAAGGAATGAAGTTTTTTTTGATGTAAAGCCTCCACGAGATGCTGAACCGTTCGCGGACCCAAATCGCTGGTATAAAGCACCTCTTCCAAAGCCTCGATGTCCTCTTCCTTTAACCCAGAAGGTCTTTCACCTCCTAACACCTCCTGGATACGTCCCATTAAACGGTTCCTTGTGGGCTTTAAAACCTCTTTTAAATCAACACCCTTTTTCTCCTGCAAGGGTTGAGAAACCGTTTTTTTGTGAGACTCTTTAGGGCTCTCAGGAAGAGCTGTTTTCTTCTTTTTTTTAAAAAACCAGATGACTAATAATAGAACTACAACCCCAACGCCTGCACTCACCCAAATAGAAAAATCATCCACCATCAAATTGCCTCCTTAACTGTTTTCTGCAACTTTCACAGCTTCATCCAAACTGACAGAGACCATTTTCGAAACACCCTTCTCCTGCATTGTGACCCCAAAAAGCTTATTATTGACCTTCATGGTGTGTTTGTTGTGAGTGACTACAATAATCTGGCTGCGTTTTGCCATTTCCCGAACCAAATCGTTAAATCGGAAAACATTGGCATCATCCAATGGTGCATCCACCTCATCCAGCAAACAAAAAGGAGAGGGTTTCACAAGGAAAATGGAAAAGATTAAAGAAACAGCTGTTAAAGCCTTCTCGCCGCCTGATAATAAACTGACATTTTGCAATTTTTTCCCTGGAGGCTTTGCGATAATATCAATTCCCATTTCTCCCTTTTCTTCATTCTCGACAAGCACCAGACGAGCCTCTCCGCCTCCGAATAAAACAGGAAAGACTTTCATAAAGCGCTCATTCACTTGATCAAAAGTTTCCTTAAAACGGCGTGTACAAATACGATTGATTCTCTCGATCACCTTCTTTAACTGTTCTTTAGCTTCAAGCAAGTCTTGATGTTGCTGAGATAAGAACTCATACCGAGAGGCCAACTCATCATACTCTTCAATAGCGGCCAAGTTGACTTCTCCAATACGACTTAACTTCCGCCTCAAATCTTCCAGCTCTTCCTGTAAGGCCTCTGGCTGAGGGTCTTTTTGTTGAGAAGAACTGTCTTGTTCCTCCCCGCTCTCTACCACATAAGGTCCTTGTTCCAAAATACTTCGATACTGCTCTTGAAGAGGCACCATGTATTTTTCATGAATCTGATCCAGAAGATACTGTTCTTTCATTCGCAGTTGCTCTAAATGAATCCGAGTCTCATTTAGTTGTGTTTGAAACTCACTTAAAGACCTCAATGACTGAGATAAATACTCTTCTTTTGAACGAGAAGAAGCGGCAAACTCTTCATATTCGTTCCTGGCAAGGGCCACCATTTTCTCTGCTTCTTCCGCTTCGAAAATCATTTTTTCCAGATCCACCTGAGTTCTTTCAATCAACATTTGGTGTGAAGATAAAGACTCTTTATTCTTCTCTGTTTCTTCTTGCATGACTTGAATTTGCCGACTCACCTCTTCCAGAGATTTTTCCAACATTTCTTTTTGGCGTTCCACGCCCTCAATTTCCTGACCTTCTGAAGCCAACTTCACCTGAATCTGTGTCACTTCTTCTTGTTGATGCTCAACCCCTTCTCGAGCACTTTGAAGGGCCTCTGTAAGAGAGTGAACCTCGTGCTCCAGGCTAATGAGTTGATTTTTGGCTTTTTCTCGAGCCTCAGACAGTTCTTCTATTTTTCTTCGCAGCTGTTGCCACTTTTCCTGAAGGTGATTTTTTTCCTTATTTTGACTTTCTATCGCCTGCTGAACATTTTTTAATTCCGTTTCAGCTCTCTCCACATCTTTCTTTAACTCAGCCAGCTGCACTTCTTTTTCAGTACTTTTTTTAAGCGCTTCTCCTAAGTCCTTTTCCAAAGCCTTTTCTTCAGCTTCCAACTTTTTAAGAGCTTCTTGGGCTAAAGCCAGCTTCCCACTAGCCTCTTCTCGCTGCAAGGAAAGTTCCTTAATCTCTCTTCTTCTTTTTAAAACTCCTGAAGCCGCACTTTCACTCGCCCCTCCTGTAATAACCCCATCTGGTGTTAAGGTATCACCATCAAGAGTGACAAAGGTGTATTGGGAATAACGGCTTCGAAGCTGAAGAGCGGTTCGCAAGGAATCCACAACAATAATATCTTTTAAGAAATAAGCCACTTGTTGTCGCCAATCAGAAGGAACCTGCACCACATCCAATAGATAAGAGTCCACTCCATCTTCATTTAAGAGGGCCTCGGGAACCTCAGCCACATCAGAAGCTTTATGAACAAAAAAGCTGGAGCGCCCTGAATGCTTTTCCTTCAAATAAGACAAGGCCTCCAAGGCCTCCTGTTCACTCTCTCCCACCAACAATTGAAGACGCTGCCCTAATGCGGCCTCCATAGCCAACTCATACTTTGCGGGTACCTCTACAAGCTCAGCAACAGGTTGAAAATGCACTTGCCCGTCAGGAGAAAGCTCTGCCTTCTGGCGCTGCCACATCATAATGCTCTTTACGCCTTCCTGAAAACCCTCAAAGTTGGAGTGTAGGTTCTCCAAACCATAAAGACGACTGGACACTTCATTCAAACGGTCTTTGAACTCTGTGACCTCTTGTAACTTATGTTCTTTTTTCTCTTTTATAATCTTTAGATTGCTTTCCAGATTTTCCACATCCCTTACAATTTCAAGCTGGAGCTGCCTTTCTGATTCCAATTTTTTAGCCAAGGCTTTGTAGTTTCTTAAGAACTCATTTTCTTTTGACTGAAGCTCTGTGAACAACTCTTGAGCCCGCTCCACTTGACCCTTAACTTCTTCTTCCTGGGACAGAAGTCCTTTTAATTCAGCTTCCATATGAGTTTCACTTTGAGCCACAGTTAGCATTTCTCTTCTTTTTTGGGTCAAAGCCTCATCACTACGATGAATCCTCTCTTGAATCTGCTGATACTTTTCTTTTTTAACCGTCAATTGTTGTTCTGTTTGTTGATACTGATCTTTTAATTGCTGCCATTTCTCCGTTAAATCCTCGAGATCCTTTTTTAAAGCAGATTGTCGAGCCAAGTATTGCTCCAAAAGAGAGCCCGTCATTTCTTTATTTCTGCGGGCTTGCTCGGCTTCAAACTGGAGTTCACGAATTTCCGTTTCCAATTGGCGAACGGCTTCCTGGGCCTTTTGGTATTCTTCCTGTCGAGAAGTTACCTGACTTTCTTTTTCCGCCATTTGAAGTTTTAAAGTTTCAAGTTCACTTTCCAACTGATGCAACTTCGCCGAAGAAGCTTCTTCCTGTGTTTTGAGTTCCTCCAGTTTTCTTTCAACATCAAGACGCTCTTCATGGAGTTCTTTATATTGAGTGGCACTCACCCACAACTCCATTTTTTGGATTTTATTTTTTAACTTGCGGTAGCGTTCTGCCCGCTTGGCTTGCCTTTGCAAACTATCTAACTGACGTTTTTGCTCGCCAATAATATCCTGCAAGCGTACAAGGTTCTGCTCTGTGGCCGCCAATTTTCGTTGGGATTCTTTTTTTCGAACTTTGAATTTGGTAATGCCTGCTGCTTCTTCGATCAACACCCTGCGATCTTCAGGCTTAGCTGTAATAATTTTTCCAATAGCTCCCTGCTCAATAATAGAAAACCCTTTTGAACCAGCACCTGTATCCATAAAGATTTCCTGAATATCTCTAAGACGAGCTGGCTCTTTATTTATAAGATATTCTGACTCTCCAGATCGATGAAGACGACGAGTGACCATGATCTCTGAAAAGCGACTATATTTTGCAGGAAAAGGGCCGTCATCATTTTCCAAAGTCAATGAAACCTCTGCAAAGCCCATGGGAGCATAGTCCTCAGAACCAGCAAAAATCACATCCTCCATGGAAGAGCCCCTTAAGTGCTTCGCAGACATCTCTCCCATGACCCAGATCAGAGCATCAACAATGTTAGACTTTCCACAACCATTCGGCCCCACAATGCCCGTTATTCCTTTGTCAAAGTGAATTACCGTACGGTCTTTAAAAGACTTAAACCCTAAAAGTTCCAGTTTTTTTATTCTCACTTTATCCCCTCTTGCTGATATCGAACGGCTGCCTGAGCAGCGGATAGTCGTGCTACAGGAACACGGTAAGGAGAACAACTGACATAATCAAGACCTATCTTATGAAAAAAATCAATGCTCATAGGATCCCCCCCATGTTCACCACAAACTCCTAATTTTAACTGTGGATTGGTCTGACGACCTTTTTGAACCGCCCAACGGATCAAGGCCCCCACGCCCTCTTGATCCAGACTGCTAAAAGGGTCTTTTGAAAAGATACCCTCATTCACATAACTCCCAATAAATCGAGCCGCATCATCACGAGAAATGCCCAAAGTGGTCTGTGTGAGGTCGTTGGTCCCAAAGCTAAAAAAGTCAGCCACTTGAGCTATCTTATCTGCAGTGATAGCTGCTCGCGGCAACTCAATCATGGTCCCCACCAAAACTCGCATCTCAAGACCGCGATCTTTCAAGACGCTTTTAACTTCTTGTTCCACAAGATTCTTTAAAATTTCCAGTTTCGCTTTAAATACCACAAGAGGGATCATGATCTCTGGGAAAATTTGAACACCAGCCTGAGAGGCCTCACAGGCCGCCTCAGCAATGGCTTTCGCCTGCATTTGATAAATTTCTGGATAAGTTAGAGCCAAGCGACATCCTCGATGGCCCAACATGGGATTCGCTTCCCGAAGACTTTGAATCCGGGCTTGCAGCAAAGAAAGAGGTAACTCTAATTTTTGCGCCAGCTCTTCCGTTTCTTTTTGAGTATGCGGTAAAAACTCATGCAGTGGCGGATCCAAAAGGCGAATGGTTACAGGAAGCCCATCCATCTCCTTAAATAAACCCAAGAAGTCCTCTCTTTGCATGGGCAATAATTTTTCCAAAGCTCCTTTTCTTTTTTCCGCTGTGTCCGCAAAAATCATGGATCTCATCACATCAATACGGTCTTTTGAAAAAAACATGTGTTCCGTACGGCATAACCCAATTCCTTGAGCCCCAAAATGACGAGCCACATGCGCATCTTTAGGCGTGTCTGCATTACAAAAAACCTTCAACGCTCTTTTTTTATTATCTCATCCCATAAAGCGTTCAAAATATTTGTCTAAAACAGGGTCGACCTTAGGCACTTTTCCCAGAAAAACCTCTCCGGTGGATCCATCCAAAGTGATAACATCCCCCTCTTGGAGAACACGATCTCCCACTTTTAAAGTTTTATTGTCATAACTGACCACAGCGTCTTCACAGCCTGCCACACAACATTTTCCCATGCCTCTAGCCACAACAGCCGCATGAGAAGTCATTCCCCCTCGTGAAGTTAAAATGCCCTCAGCATGAACCATACCTTCAATATCTTCCGGAGAAGTTTCTGTGCGCACAAGAATCACTGGAATGCCCTGAGCTGCTTTTCGAACCACATCCTCAGAAGAAAAGACAATCTGGCCAGAGGCCCCCCCAGGACTGGCCGGCAAACCTTTTGTTAATAAAACCTTCGGAGCTTGAGGGTCTAAAGATGGATGCAATAACTGGTTTAAACTCTCAGCATCTACTCGGAGTAAAGCTTCATCTGGAGTTATCAACCCCTCATCCACCATGTCGCAGGCCATCCTTAAGGCAGCTCGAGCCGTCCTTTTCCCATTTCGTGTTTGCAACATCCACAAGCGGCCATCCTCAATGGTGAACTCCATATCTTGCATATCTCGATAATGCTTCTCCAGCTTTTGATAAATGTGCTCTAACTCTTTATAAACATCTGGCAGAGACGCCTCTAAAGATTCTGGCCCATCCGCTTTTCTTAAAGGCAAAGGAGTTCGAATTCCCGCCACCACGTCTTCACCTTGAGCATTCATCAAATATTCACCAAAAAACTTCCGCTCTCCTGTGGACGGATCCCTTGAAAAAGCCACTCCTGTACCTGAGCTTTCACTGAGATTTCCAAACACCATGGTTTGCACATTGACGGCTGTACCCCACTCCTCTGGAATATGATTGATTTCCCTATAAGTCTTGGCTCGAGGCGTATTCCAGCTTCTAAAAACGGCCTCAATAGCCTCCCAAAGCTGATCATAAGGGTCCTCAGGAACGGGACGGCCAGCAAAACTCACTATGAGTTGTTTAAACTCCTTAACCAGCGTTTGTAGGTCCTCTACAGTTAATTGTGTATCTTCTGTATAGCCCTTATCATGCTTATAATCTTCAAGTTTCACTTCCAGCAAAGAACCATTCACCCCCATCACCACATTGGAGTACATCTGCAAGAAGCGACGATAGGAGTCCCAGGCAAATCGGGGAGACTTTTTTTCAAGACCCTGAAGAGTGGTCTCATTCAATCCCAAATTCAAAACTGTGTCCATCATCCCTGGCATGCTCACCCGTGCACCAGAGCGCACACTCACAAGAAGAGGGTTCTCTTTATCTCCCAGGCGACGCCCCATCACTTCTTCCACATGAGCCAGGGCCTGTTTCACTTGATCCTTCACCTCTTCTGAAAGCTGTTGGCCCTTTTGATAAAAAAGTGTGCAGGCCTCTGTAGAGATTGTAAAACCTGGAGGAACAGGTAACCCCAAACTGGACATCTCTGCCAGATTGGCTCCCTTGCCACCCAACAGGTCCCTCATATCAGCACGCCCTTCAGTGAAATCTGCGGAAAACAAATAAACATATTTTTTCTGAGAGGATTTCAAAGTACAGCTCCTTTTTCCAAAAAATAGTATGAAATGTCCTATAAAAATTAAATGAAAAACTCGATGGATAACGCGATGTTTATCGCTCATCCTTCAAGAAAATCCATTGACACCCTTTAGGCCTTTGCCCATCATGAAAAAAATTTCTTCAGTTTTTACAAGGATGCAAAAAAATGACTTCCCAACCCCTAAAAGACCTTCAAACCCTTGTGTCTTTATGCAAAAGAAGAGGCTTTGTTTTCCAAAGCAGTGAAATTTACGGCGGCCTGAACTCTTGCTGGGATTACGGTCCTTTGGGCTCCCAGTTTAAGTGGAATGTGAAACAAGCCTGGTGGAAAGCCATGACCCGCCGAAGAGACATCGTGGGCCTGGATGCCTCCATTTTAATGCACCCCAAGGTTTGGGAAGCCTCAGGGCATGTGGAAGGGTTCACGGACCCTTTAGTGGACTGCAAAGATTGCAAAGCCCGCTTCCGCCAAGACCAAGCCCAGGAAAAAGAAGGGAAGCTCGTGTGTCCTCAGTGTGGTTCAGCCAATATTACAGAGCCCAGACAGTTTAACCTGATGTTCAAAACCCATATGGGACCTGTTGAAGACGAAAGTTCTGTGGTTTATCTGCGCCCTGAAACCGCTCAAGGCATCTTTGTTAATTTTGAAAATGTTCAAATAAGTGATAAAAAAAAAATTCCCTTTGGAATTGCCCAAATAGGAAAATCCTTTCGAAATGAAATCACTCCCGGAAACTTTATTTTTCGCACCCGAGAGTTTGAGCAAATGGAAATGCAGTATTTTGTTCGGCCCGGAGAAGATGAAAAGTGGTTTGAGCAGTGGAAAGAAACCCGCTGGAACTTTTATCTGGAATTAGGATTCCACAAAGAGTCTTTACGATTCCATGAACATGGTCCTGATGAGCTTGCCCACTATGCAAAAGCTGCGGTGGATATCCAGTATCAATTCCCTTTTGGCTGGCAGGAACTTGAAGGCATTCATAATCGCAGTGACTTTGATCTTAGCCAACATCAAAAATTCAGCGGGAAACGGCTGGAGTATTTTGATGAGGAAGTTAAGAAAAAATACATCCCTTACGTTATTGAAACTGCTGCTGGTTGCGACCGCCTTTGCCTGGCTCTGCTTTGCCAAGCCTATCAGGAAGAAACTCTAGAAAAAGGAGACTCCCGG
>RFKI01000062.1 GCA_003694355.1 Bdellovibrio sp. | reverse complement strand
GCTTTTATGAGTCCGCTAAATATTTAGGATTTGCTTTAAAAATTATGGATATACGTAACAAAAACACAGGAAAAAGAAGCTTTATGGAGGGTAATCTATTTACCTATACAGGAGATGGGTTTAGCTCTAAAATAAGTTCTATTTTAGATCCAGACAAAGACGACTCTTTATTATCTTTTTCTGAAGGTGTGGAACTTTTAATGTTTGTCTATTCAGGAGGGCAGGCTTCTCGTTTAATGTATAAGGATTTACTTTATAAATGTCCGCCTTGGAACTTTTTTGAAAAAGATCCATTTGGTCGGATGCGTTTAAGCAGGGAGTGTGTTAAAGAGGCCTTTAGAAACTCCATGAGTTTATATTTTAATCATTTGCCTTATTGGAAGAAGTATTTAGATTCTTTAAAAGATCAAGACCAGGAAGAAATGGCCTCTTTGATGTTAGCTCTTGGAGAACGTCCAGGGTGTACTTCATCCCGTCTTATGGAAGCTGGAGACTTATCTACTATTGCGACGATTGTGCAGTACATAGAGAGGGTCTTTTTAATTTATGACAAGGATATGAATGGTGTGTTGGATGAAAAAGAAGCTCTATTAGCTTATCCTCGTTTTAAAGGTCTTATTGCGCGAATGATTAAAAAACAACAAATTGATGAAAAAATTTTGGAAACCATGGGTGAAGAGTTTTTGAGTAATCAAGAGGTTCGCCAAAAAGTGGCTCAATCTCTTTATAAGAACCAAAGATCTATCCAAAGATTGTTTTCAATGACTCGTTTTGTTTATTGGTATCTTTTGATCCGAGGAGAACTTCCTCTAAAATCAAAATACGAAGGGCAAGGGTGGAGTTTTGAAAAAGTGAAAACTTTTTTTAAGAAGTTATACCAGGATATGAGTTGGTGGTGGTTTAACCTTAAAAATGTGACTCGATCAAGATCTGAAGTGGAAGACAGTTGGTGGCGCAGAAAACTAAGAGATGATGTGAGAGTGGATCGCAAAAAACTCACAAAAATTTTTCTAACCTTTATTCATGGTAATTCCTCGGAAAGTTGTCCATAAAGTTGTTTTAATAGCTATAAAGATAAAGTAAGTGGACTATGTGTTTCAAATTGACCCTCTTAGAGTTTTTGGTAAGATGAAAGCAGTTGTTTTTATAAGGAGGGACGGGCATGTCAAAAAGAGCGCACTGGGGAAGTCGCTTTGCTTTTCTTTTAGCGGCGGCAGGCTCTGCTGTGGGTTTAGGGAATATCTGGAAATTCCCTTATATTACTGGAGTGAATGGGGGAGGCGCTTTTGTCCTTATTTATTTATTATGTGTGGCTTTAGTTGGAGTCCCTGTTCTTGTTGCTGAACTCTATATCGGACAAAAATCTCAAAAAAATGCTGTGGAGGCTTTTTCTGTATTGGACCCCCCTCGGTCTCCATGGCGTATTTCTGGGCTTTTAGGGGTTTTATCAGCCTTTTTAATTCTTTCCTTTTATAGTGTTATTGGAGGTTGGGTTATTGATTTTTTATTCCAATCTTTAATGGGAAAGATTTCCTCTCTTCCTGAAGAAGCTCTAAAGGGTTTGTTAGGAGGTCTTTTTTCAGCTCCCTTGTGGCAAATCCTTTGGCATACGGTTTTTATGGGACTGACTGTAGGAATTGTATTTATGGGTGTTAATGAAGGCCTGGAGAGGTGGAGTAAGATATTGATGCCTTCTCTTTTTGTGCTTTTGTTCATCTTGCTAGTTTATTGTTGGAAGCTAGAAGGCTTTCCTAAAGCTGTGGATTTTCTTTTTTCCACAAGGGCTGATAAATTAACCTTTTCAGGAATTTTAGAAGCCATGGGTCATGCTTTTTTTACCTTGAGCTTGGGAATGGGAGCCATGATCACTTATGGAAGTTATTTGGGACAAAGAGAGAATTTGGTTCGTATTAGTTTTTTATTGGCTCTTTTAGATACTTTAGTTGCTTTAGTTGCAGGACTTGTTATTTTTTCTATTACCTTTACTTTTAATATGGAGCCTGCAGCTGGGCCAGGGTTGATTTTCAGCACACTTCCTGTTTTATTTTCTAAAATGAGTGCAGGTGGAGTTTTAGCAGTTGCTTTTTTTCTTTTGGTTTTATTTGCAGCTTTAACTTCTTCAGTTTCTATTTTGGAAGTTTGTGTGGCTTATTGGTCTGAAACACATGGACTCAATCGCAAAAAAGCAACTATTTTAACGGCAGGAGCTATTTATCTTTTGGGATTTCTTACAGTATTTTCAACCAATCGATTATCCAACTTTAAGATCTTGGGTCTTACATTTTTTGACCTTTTTGATAAGTTAACCTCAAGTTATCTTCTTCCTATAGGAGGTTTTATTACTATTTTATTTATGGGTTGGAAGTTGGGTCATCAGTCTGTTAAGGACTTGTTTCCATCTTCTTCTTTGATGCAAAAAGCCACATTGTTTTTGTTTCGATTTATTACACCAGCTGTTATGGTGATCTTGATTTATCACTTTGCAACCTAGAGAGGTAACAATGGCTACTACAGTTATTCCCATTCGAAACCTTCCTCCCTTACCAGATTTTAATGAAAAAGATGTTTTGGTTATTTTTGGAGAGGTTTTTGAAAAGGGTTATGTGAATGGTTTAATTGAGGCTGCGCGAAAACGGGGCATGAAGGTTATTTATGCCACAGTGGGGCGTCGAGAAAAAGATGGACAGTTAAGACCTTTAACAGAAGAGGAATTGCAGGCGAAGAATCAGGACCCATTGATTAATGTGCCTCTTGAGGCGGGATTTGATCTTGAAAAGGCCGAGACTCAACCACTTTCTCCTGTGGACCAGTTGAAAGATTTGAAAATGAGTCAATGGAAGGAAGCACGGCTGGACTGGGATTTGGTTGAAGAGTCTCGAGTAAAGGGAGTAAAACGTTTTCGAGAAGCTGTGAAAGATTACCTGGTTAAGTTGAAGCCCCTCTTGGCAGGGGCTCGACGAGTGGTGATTGCTCATACTATGGCTGGCGGTTTTCCTCGTGCCAAAATTGTTATGCCTGTGGCTAATCGGGTTTTTAAAGGAACGGGTCCTCGTTATCAGTCTTCGAAAGAGTTTTGGGATTCAGAGTTAGGGCGGCTTTGTGACAAAAGTTTTATGGAAGTGACTGCAGAGACCTTTGAACACCTGATTGAGTTAACTCAAGACTATTTATCTTTACCCATTTCCTATGTGGCTTATGGTTATCATGGAACGGAAGTGTTGATAGAGGATAAGTATGAATGGCAATCTTATTCACCTTATCTTCAAGGGTTTGCTAAATTGCGTTTGGAGAATATTGCAGAAAATTATTGGAAAAAAGGGGTGTCTGCTACGGTTTTTAATGCTCCAGAGATTTTAACAAATTCCAGTAGTATTTTTTTAGGGCTCGAGGTAGTTTTGTATCCATTAATGGATGCTTTTCGCAAAGAGGGTAGAGATGTCGTTAAACCTTTATTGAAAGAGTATGAGAGCTATCTAAAAGAACCCTTTTCTTTAAAGGATATCACTCAAAAAACGCAATCTTATCTAACCAATGAGCTCATTCGAAACTGGCCTTCTCTGAAGGGATGGCCTCAACATAATGGTCCTGAACAGATGCATTTAATGAGGACATCATCGCAGGAGTTGATAGATATGCATAAAGACCCAAAGAGACTTATCACTCTGCCCTTGAGTGAATGGGTCTTTAAGGCTTGTGGGGAAATTATGTTATCTAAAGCTTGGGAACCAACAGATCCTGTTCTCTGGATGGGGCATGATATTGTTGCAAAACAAGTGGTGTCTTTTTTGGAGAAGTGAGTGAATGCTAGATATGTTAATCCCATAGGACTCGTTTTAACAGGAGGAGGCTCCAGAGGAGCTTATCAGGCTGGCGTTTTAAAAGGTCTTTCGGAAATTTCCAAAGACTGTCCCACAGAGCTTTGTTTTGATGTGCTATCTGGTATGAGTGCGGGTGCGATCAATGCCACCTATTGTGCAACTGTTTTGGATCAAGTGCATGAGGGGATTGAAAATCTTTGTCGCATGTGGGCCTCGTTAAGGCCTCAGGATATTTACCGTTCAGATATAGGTTCTCTTGGGAAAATTAGTTTAAGCTGGATTACAGATCTTTCTTTTGGTGCTTTTTCCCATAAAAAACGAATTCAGCATCTTTTAGACACAACTCCCTTGTCTTCTTTTTTAAAAGATAAGCTGCAATTTCATCGTATTCAAAAAAATATTGATGCAGGTCGATTGCGAGCCCTTAGTGTTGCCAGCTATTGTTATCAAACAGAGCAAACGGTTTCTTTTACTCAAGGAGTTGAAGGTTTGGAGCCGTGGAGTCGTCCGAGGCGTCGCAGTGAGTTTTGTAAAATTGGCTTAGAACATGTTCTGGCTTCGTCGGCGGTTCCTCTTTTGTTTTCACAGGTTAAGATACAAGATAAGGGTTTTTTTGGAGATGGAAGCTTGAGAAATACGGCACCTCTGAGTTCGGCCATTAATTTAGGGGCTCGAAAAATTTTAGTTGTGGGAGTTAGGCATCGGAGGGCTTTGCCAGAACAGGACTTATCTGTGTATCCCACTGTGGCTCGTATTTTCGGTCTTTTTTTAAATGCTTTATTTTTTGATCCTATTGAAGTAGATATTGAACGGCTCTTTCATGTGAATAAAATTTTAGAAAACACTTCAGCTTCGAGACAAGAAGGTCTGCCTTTTAGAAAAATTGATTTTTACCTGATTCGTCCATCAAAAGACATAGCTCCTTTGGCCGAAGAGGCTTCGAAAAACTTACCCAAGACCATTCAATATCTTTTGGGAGGCCTGGGTAATAGAAAAGAATATGCCACTTTAGCCAGTTATATTTTATTTCATTCAAGCTTTACAGAGCAGCTTGTTGAAATGGGGTATAAAGACTGTTTAAGTCAAAAAGATCAGATCCTCGAATTTATGGAAAGAGAGAGCTTTTAGCCTGGAGGCCATTTTAAAGGACGCCCTCCTAGAATATGAATATGCAAATGTGGCACCTCTTGTCCACCGTGTTGTCTTGTGTTGATGACAAGACGATAACCTTTTTCTTTCAAACCCAGTTGTTCAGCCACTTCTGCTGCCTTTAAAAGAAGGTGTCCTAAAATTTCCTTGTCTTCAGGAGCGACTTCAGCCATGGAAGGGATTTCTTTTTTGGGAATAATTAAAACATGTGTGGGAGCTTTGGGGTGGATATCCTTGAAAGCCATACAAAACTCATCTTCATAGACAATATCTGCTGGCACTTCTTTGTTTATAATTTTTTTAAAGATGGTCATCACTCAGCTCCTTTAGATTTCAATATTGCTATGACGGACAATAATACCCTCTACCATGTAGATAACATCTTCAGCAATGTTGGTGGCATAATCAGCAATACGTTCCAGATTTCTTGAGATAGTTAAGTAGTGGATAAGATCTTCTGTGTTTTGAGGGGATTGTTTAATCTTCTTGAAGACGTTGTGATAAGTTTGTCGGTTTAAGTCATCCACTTTTTGATCCTTAAGGCAGACTTCATTGGCTAACTCAGAGTCCATATTTACAAGAGCCTCTAAAGCATTGGAAAGCATTTCTGAGGTGAGTTGAGACATTTGATCAAGGTCAAAGGGTGGAGGTAATTTATTTTTTCGGGCAAGGTATTTGGCTCGTTGGGCAATATTAGAAGATAAGTCACCAATTCGTTCCAGGTCATTGTTGATTTTAAGAACAGATACAATAAACCTTAAGTCAACGGCTACAGGTTGATGTAGAGCTAGTAGTTGTAGGCATTGCTCTTCAATTTCAACTTCTCTTCTATCTATTTCATTGTCATTGTGTTGAACTTCTCTTGCCAGGCTTTCATCAAAGTTTTTAACAGCAAGAATGCTTTTGGACATCTGTTCTTGAACAAATTCTCCTAAATCCAGAATGTCTTTTTTTAACTTGTCTATCTGTGTGCGCAAATGGTTATTCATAAGATTTTGTTTTAGGTTGGGTGATAGAGAAAGTCAACCACCCTAGCCAAACCGTCCAGTGATATAATCTTCTGTTCTTTTTTCTTTAGGCTTTGTAAAGAGATCTTTTGTTGCTCCAAATTCAATGAGTTGTCCATTGTAGAAAAAAGCTGTTTCTTCTGAAACACGGGCGGCTTGTTGCATATTATGTGTGACAATAAGTATCGTATAATTTTGTGAGAGTTCCTCTATGAGATCTTCAATTCGGGCAGTAGCAGCAGGGTCTAAAGCAGAGCAAGGCTCATCCATTAAAATCACGTCAGGGTTCATGGCAATGGCTCTGGCAATACACAGTCGTTGTTGTTGGCCTCCAGAGAGGTTCAGTGCAGAATCATTGAGACGATCTTTGACTTCATCCCATAATCCTGTTTTTTGGAGAGATGTTTCAACAAGTTCGTCCCAGTTGCATTTGTATCCATTAATTTTGGGGCCCCATATAATGTTCTTATAAATAGATTTAGGGAAAGGATTCGGACGCTGAAAAACCATCCCAATTTTCCTTCGAAGATCTACAGGATTGGTTTTTTGAATATTTTCCTTGAAGAAAAAGATTTCACCTTTGGTTGTTAAATTAGGAATAAAGTCATTCATTCGATTAAGAGATCGAAGAAAAGTGCTTTTACCACATCCTGAAGGGCCAATAACGGCCGTCACTTTATTTTTTTTTATTTTTAAAGAAACAGACTTAACAGCTTCTTTAGGTCCGTAAAAGACACTAAAGTTTTTAATGTCAAAAACCGTCATAGGCGACTCTTGTATTTTTGAAAATGGTTACGAATAAAGACAGCTAATAAATTAAGAGAAAAAAGTAAAATCATCAAAACAATTATGGCAGAAGCAGCCAGATGATGAAATTCGGCTTGAGGACGGCTGGTCCAGCTATAGATTTGTAACGGGATGACAGTAAAAGGGTCCATGATGCTTTCTGGAGTGAATGAAATGTAAGTGGCTGCTCCTATAACAATAAGGGGAGCTGTTTCACCAATAGCTCGAGACAAGGAAAGGATGATGCCAGTAAGAATCCCAGGAAGAGCAGCAGGGAGGACTTGTAAAAAAACCACTTGATGTTTTTCTGCCCCTAAAGCAAAGGAGGCCATGCGAAGGCTTTTCGGAACAGCGCGAATAGCTTCGGTGGCCGTAATAATGATCATGGGCAGGATTAAAAGGCTAAGGGTCAGGGCGCCTGATAAGAGACTGTGGTCGAAGCCCAAAGTGTGGATAAAGATAGCTAACCCGAGCAATCCATAAATGATAGAGGGCATGCTGGAGAGATTTTTTATATTGACCATAATAAGAGATTTCCATTTTCCTTTGGGGAGATATTCCTCGATATAAAGTGCTGAAAGAAGACCTAAAGGAACAGCAATAAAAAAAGTTAAGATCATAAGCCAGAGGGATCCCATAATTGCAGGATAGATGCCTGCCTTGTGGGGAAAGCGGGATGGAAAATTTTTAAGAAGTTGAGGAGAGAGGTACTGCCAGCCTTCATGGAGAATATGAACCAGTAAAGTTGTTAAAGCAATGAGAGAAAAAAGGGCTGCCAGAAGGGTGAAAAGCTTAAATAAAGAGTTTTTTTGATATCTCCATGAAAAATTCATGAAAGCTCCCAGCTCCATCGAGTCATGATTTTATGTCCGATCCAATTGAAGAAAAAAGTAAGAATGAATAAAAGAGCACCTACGGCAAAACAGGTTTGATATTCAATCCCTCCAGCGGGAGTATCGCCCAGGCTGACCTGAACAATGTAGGCTGTCATTGTTTGAATACTTTCAAAGGGGTTGAGTGTGATTTTAGGAGTGGCTCCAGCAGCAATGGTAACGGCCATGGTTTCACCAATAGCTCTGGAAATGGCAAGAACCAGAGCCGCTCCGATTCGAGATAAAGACGCTGGGTAAAGTATTTGAGTAATAAACTCAAAGGGAGTGGCTCCTAGGGAAAGAGCTCCTTCTTTTAGAGAAATGGGAAAATCAAAGAAAGCATCATCACATAGGGAGGAGATCATGGGTAGGATCATAATTCCCACTACAATCGAAGCACTTAAAGCATTAAAAATTTCAGTAGGAGGATAAATGCTCTTTAAGAGTGGTGTGATAAAAGTTAAGGCAAAGTACCCATACACAACCGTTGGAATTCCCGCTAGGATTTCAAGGGCCGGCTTAAGCCATTTTCTCCAGTGGGGAGAAGCAAATTCACTGAGAAAAGTGGCCGTTAAAAGGCCTAAGGGAAGTGCCAGGGAAATGGAAAGAATCACAATCATAAATGTGCCTGATAATAAAGGAAGAACCCCAAAAGATTTGGGCTCTAATAAAGGAGCCCAATGGGTTCCAAATAAAAAATCTTTAAGGGGAACTTTTTGAAAAAAGGACCACGACTCTTTCCCTAAAAGAATGATACTAAAAAGAGTGATGGAAAGAGTGAGGACCCCTGTTAAGGCCAAAAGAGTGGAAAGTGATTTTTTAAATAGAGAGTTTTTAAAAATCACTTTTTCGCAGAAAAAGCCTCAATTTTTAGGTTTGCAGCCTGGTATTTTTTAGGTGTTAAAGGCACATACCCCACATTTTTAACAAGGTTTTTAGCATGTTTCATATAGAAGCTGACAAACTCCCGAACTGCTGGTTTTTTAAGTGAAGATTCTTTCACATAGATGTAGATTTCTCGGCTTAAAGGCTTATAACTACCTTCTTTAATGCTTTGAAGAGAGGGCAAGATAGCTTTTGCTCCTTTTTTAGGAGCTATGGCAAGAGCCTTCAAGTTATTTTTGTTTTCTTTGTAATAGGCATAGCCAAAGTACCCCATCGCGTAGAGATCTCCCATCACCCCTTGGACAAGAACATTGTCATCCTCACTTTTTGTAAAATCAGAACGAGAGCGACCTGATTTCCCCAGAATAGCCTCGGTGAAATAATCAAAGGTGCCAGAGTCTGTACCAGGCCCGTAGAGTTTTATGGGTTTGTTGGGCCATTCAGGGCGTATATCTTTCCAGGTTTTGACAGTACTTTGGGGCTTCCAGATCTTTCTTAATTCCTCTACAGTCAGCTCTGTGGCCCAAGTGTTTTTGGGGTTAACAACCACGGTAATGCCGTCATACCCAACAGGAAATTTAATGTATTTGATATGCTTGGCTTTGGCCTTTTGTTTTTCACTGGGCTTCATGGGGCGAGAAGCATCGTTAATATCCGTGTATCCAGAAAGAAACTTTTTAAATCCACCCCCTGTTCCTGATACACCAACGGTGACACGAACTCTTGGGAAGACTTTATTAAATTCTTCGGCAACTGCTTCAGTGATGGGAAAGACAGTACTGGACCCATCGATTTTCACTGTACCCCGTAGATCTTGGGGAGCACTTTGAGTTGAAGGACTTAGCATTAAAAGAGATAGGAAGATAAGTCTTTTCATAAGATTTCTCCTTTTTGCTTTTTATACAGAACTTTAAGAAGAAAAGGAAATCTTTTTGTCTGAAAATAGAGGTGAATTCAGTTTGCTGACTTTTTAGGCGTGATTGGAAGCGAAGGTTTTAATCGTAAAGCCAAACTGATTCAGAGAATGGCTTGTGGTTACCGTTCTCATCGCAACTACAGATTGCGTGCACTCTACTCTTGTAGATAAGGGCCCAGGTGTAGGAGCCCCTCAAGAGGGCTCCAGCTTGTCACAATTCAATTGTACCCATTTACTCAATGGGAAGGGTTCTTTATTGCTAAAAATCAATTATTTTGCTACTTATTTGAAAAAATAAGGCGATATGACAATCAGATTTTAGGAGTGAAAGCACTATTATCCTTTACTGTAAAGAGTTCTGGCCTTGCTCCCACCATTAATTATATAGACCCGACCCAAACTGTTACCTATGTGATCAGAACGGACCCGCCCAAAATTGGTTGCGGGGGCAGGATTTGAACCTACGACCTTCGGGTTATGAGCCCGACGAGCTACCAGACTGCTCCACCCCGCGATCATTGAATTTATGATGACAGAACATAAAACTCCTTATAGAGTCTGTCAATAAAAAAGATAATAGATTTTGGTGAGTTACAATGAGGTGGCCAAAGGAGTTTAAGAATGTTTGAAAATCTCTCAGACAAGCTTTTAAAAACCCTGCAGAAGGTAAAGGGTCAGGGAAAGATTACAGAAAAAAATATCTCTGATGCCATTAAGGAAATTCGTTTAAGTCTCCTTGAGGCCGATGTGAATTTCAAAGTGGTAAAATCTTTTATTGATAGGGTGAAACAGAAGGCTTTGGGCACAGAGGTTTTGCAAAGCCTTTCAGCGGGTCAACAGTTTGTTAAGATCGTACACGATGAGTTGGTTCATGTTTTAGGGAAAGAAACATCCCGTCTGGATCTTAAAAAGAAGAAAAATGTTGTTTTGTTGGTTGGTTTACAAGGGGTTGGAAAAACAACTACTGCTGCCAAGTTGGCATTTTATGTTAGAAAACACCTTAAAAAGAAACCGGGGCTTGTGCCTGCAGATATTTACCGGCCCGCGGCCATTGATCAACTAAAGACTTTGGCAAAAGCTCATGACTTGCCAGTTTATCCCTCTTCGCCTGAACAGAAACCTCAGGACATTGTTAAAGAGGCATTGAACTGGGCTGATCAGGAAATGGTGGAGGTTTTGATTGTAGATACGGCGGGTCGCTTGCAGATTGATGAAGAGCTTATGAAAGAGTTGAGGGACTTAAAAGAATTGGCACAGCCCAACGAGGTTTTGTTGGTTGCTGATGCCATGTTAGGTCAACAATCTGTGAATGTGGCCGAAGGTTTTCATGGGGACTTGGGACTAACAGGTCTGGTGTTGACCAAAGTGGATGGGGATGCCCGTGGGGGAGCCGCCTTGAGCATTCGGGAAACGACAGGGGTGCCCATAAAGTTTTTGGGAATGGGAGAAAAGATCAGCGCTCTTGAGGTTTTTCATCCTGACCGCTTGGCTTCTCGTATCCTGGATATGGGGGATGTGCTGACTCTGGTCGAAAAGGCTCAGGAAGTTATTTCGGAGAAGGAGGCTCAGAGGGCCGCCAGAAAAATGGCTCGTAATGAGTTTTCAGTGGAAGATTTTCTGAAACAAATGCAAATGCTGAAGAAAATGGGAGGTTTGGAAAGCCTTCTTAAAATGATTCCGGGAATGGGTCAGGCCTTTAAGCAAATTAAAAATCTCACGCCACCAGAAAAGGAGATGAAAAAAATTGAGGCCATTATTCAGTCCATGACGAAGGAAGAACGACAAAATCATAAAATTTTAAATGGATCGCGGCGTTTGCGTATTGCTCAGGGCAGTGGAACAGAAGTGAGAGATGTGAATAAATTTATAAAGCAGTTTGAGCAGTCGAGAAAAATGATGTCTCAGATGATGAAAATGGGAGGTGGTTTGGGCCGTTTTGGTGGAGGAAGAGGTCCTTTTCCTTTTTAGTTGATTTTTAGACTTGAAATCAGGTCACTTTAAATGTAGATAGTACTTTTTATAAAAAGGAGTGTTCATGGTTGTTATTCGGTTAGCAAGACAAGGGGCTGTTCATCGTCCTAAGTATAGAGTGACAGTGGCCGACCGTCGCTTTGCTTCGACAGGGCGTTTTATTGAGGTGGTTGGGTATTATAACCCTTTCGCTCGTGGAACGGAAAAGGCACTAGATCTTAAGATGGATCGCATTGATGAGTGGATTAAAAAAGGGGCTCAACCTACAAAACGCGTTAAAAGTCTTATGAAAAAAGCCCAAGAATCCAAATAATTGATTAAAAAAAAGGAAATAATAAACTATAACTAATTATATAAACGAACTATCCAGTGGCAGAGAGGTGTTAATATGGATCATACAAGTCTAAAAGATTTAATTGAGTTTATGGCGAAGTCTCTTGTGGATCATCCAGAAGAGGTGGAAGTGAACGAAGTGGTTGGTGAGCAAACAACCGTAGTTGAGCTCCGTGTTTCCAAAGAAGATCTTGGAAAAGTCATTGGAAAGAAAGGAAAAACAGCTCATTCCATGAGAACTATTTTGAACGCTGCAAGCACCAAGCTAAACAAACGAAGCGTTCTTGAAATTGTAGAATAAGAAGTTTTGAGGACTCATTTTAAAAAGCCAGGCTATTGACCTGGCTTTTTTATTTGATTTTTTGTGAAAGAGTCGTTATTCATTTTAGCGCGATGCGCAAATTTTCCATTGCTTATCAAGAAAAAAACTATGTCCAGGTGGGGTGGGTTTCAAAGGCTCATGGTTTAAAAGGTGAGCTCTATATTCGTTTATTTACACCTCAAGCGGAATGGGTGAATAAGGCCCAGGAAATGCTTTTAATGAAAGAAGGTAAGGTTTCTTTATTGATGCCGATCAAAACTTTAAGGCTTCATAAAAAGGGCATGATTGTAACTTCTCCTTCGTTAACTTCTCGTACAGAGGCTGAAAAATGGCCGTCGGCTCAAGTTTTTGTTTCTGAAGAGCTGTTGATTTCTCAGCCAGGAGAATCTATTTTCCTATATGAGATTTTGGGCTTTCAGCTTATCAGTTCTTTAAATAAAGAGCCTTTAGTAGTTATTGATTTTGAAAGCAATGGGGCCCAGGATTTGTTGGTGGTTAAAAATAAAACAGAGAAATCTTTTTTGGTTCCTTTTATAGAAGAATGGATTCAACACATTGATTT
>RFKI01000061.1 GCA_003694355.1 Bdellovibrio sp. | reverse complement strand
CTTTAGAGCAGTTAGATCGTCATTCTAAGTATATTGAAGTGGTTTTAGCTAACGTTAATACAGGTGTGATTTCCATGAACCGTCATAATTCCATTACAATGGTGAACTCTCAGGCAGAGAAATTATTAGGCATTTCATCATCAGAAAGCATAGGTAAGCCAGCTAAAACTGTTTTAAAAAAAGAGTTCTACGATCTGTTTGGAGAAATGTTAAAGATGATGAAGCTTCATAAAGTGACTTCGCAACAAAAAGAAGTTAAGGTTAAAGTTGGAAATCGGATTCTTCCATTGCAATTAACTCTTTCATTTCTTTATGATGACAACAGAAATGAGCTGGGAAAAGTATTAGTTTTCAATGATCTGACTATGGTTTTGAATGCTCAGAGAGCGGCAGCTTGGGCTGAAGTGGCAAGAAGGATTGCTCATGAGATTAAAAATCCGCTGACCCCCATTAAATTAGCAGCTCAAAGGCTTCAAAGAAAATTTGGAACTCAAATTACTGATGAAGCCTTTGGAGAATGTGTTTCTATGATTATTCATCAAACAGATGATTTGAAAACTCTGGTAAATGAATTCAGTTATTTTGCTCGGATGCCTAAGACTTCCTTTTCAAAAGGAAATCTGAATAAAACAATAGAAGAGAGTTTGATTCTTTATAGAGAAGCACATAAGAATATCCAGATCTACTCTGATCTTGATAGCTCTTTGCCTTTGTTTTCTTTTGATACGGAACAAATAAAAAGATTACTCTCAAATCTTTTGGATAATGCTGTTGCTGCTGTTAAAGGCCAGCCTCATGCAGAAATTAAAGTTTCAACAAAATATGATCCTTTATTGAAGCTGGTGAGTATGGTTGTTACAGATAATGGACCTGGCATCCCTGAAGAATTGAAAAACCGTATTTTTGAACCTTATGTGACGACAAAGGAACATGGAACAGGACTTGGATTGGCTATTGTCAAGCGCACTGTTGAAGAGCACAATGGGTATATAAGAGCTTTCCCCGCAAAGCCAGCAGGAACTCAGTTCGTCATTGAGTTTCCAGTGATCCTATCAGATACTCATAAAGGTTTAAAAAGTGAAAAAAATAAAAAAGGAGACGATCACCATCAAGGAAGGGAGAGTTTTTCATGAGTGAAAAGGATGTTAGAATTCTCGTCGTAGATGATGAGATTGCTATCAGACAAGTTTTAGCAGCTTCCTTGAAAGATGAGGGTTACCATGTTGAAACAGCATTCGATGGAAGTGTTGCTTTGCAAAAAATGAAAGAGTTTCGCCCTCAAATTGTTTTGTTAGACATTTGGATGCCTGGGCATCTGGATGGGATTGAGGTTTTAAAAAGAGGAAAATCTCAGTATCCACATGTTGATTTTATTATGATGTCAGGACATGGCACTATAGAGACGGCTGTTAAGGCCACAAAGTTAGGAGCTTGGGATTTTATAGAGAAACCATTATCTATGGATAAGATATCAATTCTTATTGGGAATATCTTAAATTACCAATTAGAGAGAGAAGAAAAGCAGATCCTTTTAACACGGTTAAGAGAAAGTATTGCGCTTATTGGCTCAAGTCCTCGAATGGTCAAGTTAAAACAACTCATTGCTCGGGTGGCTCCTACTCATTCTTGGGTTTTAATTTATGGGGAAAATGGTACAGGAAAAGAGCTGGTGGCTCAAAACATTCATTATTTGAGTTCAAGAGCAAGCAAACCTTTTTTGGCCATTAACTGTGCAGCTTTACCTTCAGAACTTGTTGAAAGTGAACTTTTTGGTTATGAGAAAGGGGCTTTTACAGGAGCAGAGAAAAGACGGCGAGGAAAATTTGAGCAAGCTCATGAAGGCACTTTGTTTTTGGATGAGGTGGCAGATATGAGTCTTGAAACGCAGGCCAAGCTTTTGAGAGTGTTACAGGAGAAGAAAATTTATCGACTGGGCGGCGAAAAAGCAATTGACGTGGATGTGCGAGTCATTGCAGCTACGAATAAAGATTTAAAGAAAGAGATTTCTGAAGGTCGCTTTAGAGAGGATTTATTTCATCGTTTAAATGTTATTCCATTAGAAGTTCCATCGCTTTCAGAGAGAAAAGAAGATATTCCCATGCTCGTGGAACATTTTAGCAGAACTTTTTCTACGCAAAGTGGTGTCAAAAAGAAAGTCTTTAGTGAAAAGGCTATTAAAAAGCTCCAACTCTATAAATG
>RFKI01000060.1 GCA_003694355.1 Bdellovibrio sp. | reverse complement strand
TGAGTATGAAGGACGCTCTATGCGCGTTAATGAAGCCAAACCTCAAGAAAACCGTAATCGCTTTTCTAGAGGTGGCGGTGGATATCGGGGCAACTCTCGATATTAAAAAACTCTCATTAAATTAAGATTTTCAGGAGGAGGCTCGGACCATAAACTCAATACATAACCTCCTCCTCCTGAGCCTGTCGGCTTCACAGCCAATGCCCCTTGCTTTTTCAATTCTTCCATGTGTTGTTGAAGGGGACCTTCACAAAGCCCCCACAATCTGAAACTCTCAGCAGCCTCCTCCATGGACTCGGCAAGAAGTTTTAGTCCCTCTTCTCCAGAGAGCTCCATTAAGGATTTTTCTGCTTTTTGGCAGGCTTCTTTCATCTTTGTCTCAGCCAACAAAAAGCAATCATAGTCTTTTTCCTTAAGCTCTTGGACCTTTTTCACACATTCTGCCGTTACCCCCCTTTGCCCACAAAAAGAAAGACGCCAAAAAGGTTTCCATCTGACAGACAAAGGCTCCCATCCCTTCTCTCTAAGAAAACGAATGCCAGATAAAGCAAAGTTAACAGCAATATCGACTCCGCTACTTTCTCCATGAAAAATATTTTCCAGCTGCCGAGCAAACTCATACACTTCATCTTCTTGAATCCACCCTTGAAAACAAAACCAGCGACTCATCCCAACACAAAAAGCAGCAGACCCGCCCAGTCCCACTCCCAAAGGCAATTGATTATCAATCTTTAATGTTCCTTCCAATTGATCCCGACTTTTATTCACTTTTTTTAAGGCTCTTTCCAAAACGCCCCAGAAAAAGATCTCTATTTCCTGGGCATGTTGTCCCTGAACCACAAGAGTAAAAGACCCCCTTGGTTCATAAGTGAACATCATGGGATAATTTTTAACAGGAAAGGCTAAAGCAGGAGCGCCCCTTAAAACAGAATGCTCCCCACACAAAATCCATTTACCATAAGCTGTGGTTTGAAAACTCATTCTTTATACCCTTTTGATCTTCTCTGAAAAGCAAATGCACATTAGGACCAGCATCCATTGTAACCAGAGGACCATCCCCTCTTTTTTTCCAAAACCGTCTGACAAAGTGTAAAAAGTCAACAGCCTTGCCATTCATATAGCCAAAGGAAGGACGAGCGGTTTCAAAAAGAGTATGCATGTCCCACATTTCCTCCCAGCACAGTTGAAAGGCTTCTTTCCATAAGCCCTTTTCCAAAGACTCCTTGAGTTCCTGACACCGCTGATGAGCTCGTTCTACTCGATTCGAAAAGAGCAAACTGCTACGAACTCGTTGATGCGCCTCCGACGAACTCACTTCTTTCACTCGAGAGTCTAAAAGAACAACTTGGTGGAGAAGCTGATTAAAAGAACAAGAATAGGCCTCCACATGTTCCTTGTCCCAGTACGCCCAGGGTGAAAAAAAAGAGCGACAGGAGGACCCAGAACCTTTCCGACTTAAAGCGGCCAGTTCTTCAGAACTGAGTGGTTTAAAATTTCTTCCTCGAACCTTTGCCACCTCATAGGCACATTTGGTAAGAGCCGCAAAACTAGAAGCCGAACTGGCCAACCCGCAACTCATGGAAAAATTATTGGCAGAGGCTATCCTGTAATGTCCCTCAATATCCCAATAAGATTTTAAAAACTGCCAGTGAGAAAGATAACGGTCCTGGGCAAAAGGAGTTAAACTCACTGGTAGCCAACCTTCCTTTTTTAAAGGAACCCAACAATCCTTTTCAGCATCCTGAACTTCCTGAATGCAAACGCCAGATAAGTAACTCTCCAAAGTATATGATAAAGAGGGGTTTGTGGGCACATTTCCTTCCGTTTTCCCCATGTATTTAATCAAGGCAATGTTGGAAGGAGCCGTTTGAAACCAACTACGAGACACCTTGTCCCTCTTCCTGATTTAAAAATTGACTTTGAAAAGCAACTCCTTCTGAAATGTCCTGATCACTGGCAATAATGGGCAAAGGCATCAAGGATTTGAGTGACTCCCTTTTTTCTGTTTCAAAAAAACACACCAATGTATCGGCCCCTAAGGCCCCACAACCTTTAACAGCTTTAACGCCATCCAATTTTTGAATCTGTAAGCCCCACTCTTTACTTTCTGGAAGTAAAAGCCCCATAGCATCCAAAGTGCAACCATATTCTGTCACTCCCGCACAAAAGTCTTCAACATTTTGACTGAACCAAGCTCTTTCTGTTTGTCTGAAAATTTGCTCCAAACGACTCACACGAATATCTTCTTCTAAGTGTTGGAGATGCTCATGAGTTTTTTGCTTATTACCCGTTCTTAAAAGAAAAAATCCCAAATCAGAAAAAGGCCAAGAAAACGTTTGAGCCTTTTTAGGAAGCTCCAACAAGCACACCTTACCCATAAATTGGCTGACCACATCGGCGCCACTCGGCATCCAGCTCTTATCAGATTGACCGTCTTCATGTAAACTTCGATAGTCTTGCCACAAGGTTTTCCAATCAAAGACTTCTTTTTGCCAGTTTAAAACAGGGGACTGAACCATCTTCTGCCACAAGTAAACCATTAAAAATTGAGCGCTGGAGGCCCCTAAACCACCTTTACCTTCATAAGGGTCTTTAAAAGACACCTGATTTTGAGAAAACAACTCTCGTTCCTGCCGCACCCAACGACCCGCAGGGCTATGAGGATGAATCCCTTGGCAATAACCTTCTTCTCCAAAACTTTGTATTTCCATCTGAAAACGAGGAGATGTATTCACCAATAAAGCTGGCCCCCCTTTTAAAACCAAATACTCCCCTAAAAGAAATGTTTTGGCCGGCGCTGAGAGCGTGTATTTCATACGTCCTTCTTTATGATTGATGAGAAGCTTCTGAATAAGAGGCTTTTCTCTTATCTCCTCGAATTTCTCTTAAAACCTCAATGGCATTACTCAAAGTGATTCTCTTGGTTAAAGCCAGAATTTCTTCCAAACGCTTTTGCACAAGGGGAATTTCTTTTTCTTTCGCTCCCGCTCCTAAAGTCAAATTTTTAATGTGAAGCTTCATATGCCCTTCAATAATCCCCTCTGTGGTGAGAGCCCTTAGAGCACCTAAATTTTGTACAAGCCCCACGGCCGCACAGACGCGTGAAAGTTCCTCAGCTGACTGCACACCAAGCATTCTTAAGGCCATTTGAGCCATTGGATGCAATCGAGTCACTCCCCCAACTACACCCACAATTAAAGGCGCTTCAAACTCTCCCACAAGTAAGTCATTCACGCGTTTCCACCTTGTAATGGACTGATATTGTCCACTGCGAGCGGCATAAGCATGTACACCCGCTTCAACAGCTCTCCAGTCATTTCCTGTGGCAATTAAAATGGGGTCAATACCATTTAACACCCCTTTATTATTCGTGGTTGCACGGTAAGGGTCTTTCTGAGCAAATAAAGAAGCTTCTACAATCTTGTCAATCAACTCAGGATCCTGGTCCTTTAAAACCACTTTGGCTCGCGTGAGTTTCGTGTCCACAAGATTGGATAAAATACAAATGGAAACTTTTTCTCCTGTAAGTAGCTCCACTTCTGGCTTTAAAAACTCACACACCTGATTGATAATATTGGCC